>CBFHYB010000008.1:13166-30013 GCA_965659915.1 Candidatus Thalassarchaeaceae archaeon | reverse complement strand
CAACCAATTCCATCTTCACCTAATCGTGTAAGTGCGTCAGAGCGCATTGTTGAGATGTCACTAAGAATGGATTGAGATGAAGCGGTGTGGAAAACCCATGCTGCTTTTACATCATTCCGCTTGTAATCTAACAGTTCAAGTTCACCAATTAATGATTCTATTTCACCACGTCTTGTCTCAATGTCAGTCGATGTGGTTTCTTCACCATCAATGATGGCTTGCATAGCGTCTGAAGGACTGATTGGATCACCTGATAGGTCAGATAGCCCAATGAATGCCACACCGTATGTTGTATCGTAATCAAGTGCACCCAATGTGCGCATGAATACTATTGTTGCCGAGGGATTAGTCGCTCGGTCATCCACTTCTATCCAATGAGCAACTCTTTCTCCAGTCTTGAGATTAAGCAAGATAGTCGCATGTTCTGTTGAGAGAGAACTGGCGATGCTGTGTTGGTTTGCAATTCCAGTCAAATTCGGTACAGTGGTGAAAGCAGTCATGATTTGAGTAGAAGGGCTAAAGCCGTCAAATCGATTCAATCCTGATATCTCAACGTTTGAGGTAGTTCCAGAATCAGGGAGTGTATTGCTAGCATAGTTTACTTTGTAGCCAGTAGTAGTTGAATTGTCAGCGGTAAGAAATGCGTTTGAAGGAAACGGTAGCATGCAGTGTAGTGGATTTAGATTTTCACATCCATCTGTGGTTACAACCTCAACGGGCCCAACATCCACATCAGGTTCTAGGGTGTCACCTCCATCAACGCTAATTTCTTCCCCAGTATCAAATATGCAACCAGAGAGAAGCATCCCTGCTGCCATTAGTAAAGCGAGGATTTTCGAGTAAGCAGTCTTGTTCATGAAATGGAACCATGGAGACTTGGTGATAAAGTATACTCAAGTGATATTATGGCTCAGATTACTACAAATGATGCGAAGTGACAAAGGGCACGGTATACACCACCGCCTGTGGCCGACATTAGTGACTACGCTTGGTTTGTGCGTGACCTACCTGCATCAGCCTCATCTGTGCTACTAGGGAAATCCCGTCTTTATGCAGGGGATTGGGATGGCAATCTATGTTGTTGGAGCGATCAAGGTGACCTTTTGTGGACCACTCAAGCCGAAGATAGAGTTGAACGCATGTGTGGTGCTAGTGAAGCAAAACCACCGTTCATCTGCGTGACTGCAGGCAGCAAAGTGAATTGTATTGACGCAGCAAGTGGCGAGGAGAGATGGAATCACCAACTCATCGGTTCATCAGATTTAGTCACTTGTTCTGATGATGGTAATCGAATTCTAGCAACATCATCAGTATACGAAATTGAACTCAATGATTTCATTGAGTCAACGTGTTGGCGCTTTGATGGGGATGGAGAAATTGTGCGCCAGGATACTTTCGAAGAGAGGCCTTGGCATCTTATTTTGGATCAATCAGGAGCAGCTAGAATGGGGCTTGGGCGACCGCGTTGCGGATTAATTATGCAGACCGATGACGAAATCACTCATCTTAACTTAGCAGAAGATGACCCAATTTTATGTGGTGCAACAACATCAGGAAAAACTGTTTTTGGGCATGCATCTGGGATTATTTCCCTTCTCAGTAAAAATGGAAAAAAGATGAAATCACTCTTTGATGACTCTGAAGAAAGTGTTCTAACACTCCAATCAGATGGCAAGGTTGTAATTGCTGGTGGCGATGATGGAATTGCCCGCGCTATCTCTTGTAAGGGGGGTGAGATATGGGCTGTGGATCTTGGCCAACCCTTGGATGAATGCACAATTGCTTTCGAAATATCAGGTGAGAAGAGTTGCTGGGTTGCAACATGGAATGGCATTCAAGCCAGTCTTCGAATTATTGGTTCTGAAAGCGGTAAAGTCCACGCAGAATTCGATAATTTACCACGCATCCACACTTTGGCGAGCAGAGGTGATAGGGTTGCCGTTGGGATGAATGATGGTAGAGTAATGTTGTTCAACCAAGAACTATTTTCCCGTCGGATTTCTGGCGAAGACAATGAGCAAGGTGTACCAATTGATGAAGGCGATTCATCAGCAGGTCAAAACCGACTTTCATTGCAGGAAAAATTACGTTCACTTAGGAAATGATTGCATCAAAATGTCATTTTCACCAACATGTTAATTTTTTTTTGAGGGCCTAAAATTATCTAAGATTTTGGATTTAGTTCTAGTGGAAAAAAGGGTAACTGAGTTATATTTCCGGTTGAAAATGACTAAATCAACCGAAAGATTTATTGACTTGCGCCTCACACGGGAAAGTTGCTACTCCTGAGGAGTGGTGGGGCTGGCTCGTCCAGACCCCGTGCCCGTCTGCCGGCGTGGGCCCCTCGGGGGTAGAAGTCGGCCGCCAAAACGAGCAATCGTTGCGGCGATGACTGGACCAGAAATTGACTTCGGTTGATAGAAGGAAAGGTCTTGCAGGAAGTGATGAGCACCTCGGTGCAAATCCACCAAATAGACAGGGGGGAGACAACCTTCGGGAAGTCAATCCCAATAAATTTGGTCTGATGATTGAGGAAACGTCTCAAGCTCGCTTGAGATGTGAAATCGGTCAATCGCTCTGGACAGGGAATCGAGTGGACACACGATGACCGGACTCGGAAGTGGAAGATGGAAGTTGTTGGAAAACAGCTGAAACCAATTGTGGGAAATGGAGGAAGTCGAAAGACAACCAAAGTTAACTGCGGATGGTGGAAGGTGTTGAAAGGTGGCTAAAGTCTACTACTGAAGTTGAAGGAAGTCAGTCCGTATCTTGAAGAACTGCACAGGGTGAAGATGGAATCGACTTTGAAAGAAGAAGATGAAATCACCTGTGCCTAGGGGATCAGTGGGGTTAGGTCACCTCCTTACCTGCTGTGAAACTGGGATGCGGTGAGATAGAATCTGAAGATGAATCGAAAGATGATTCGAAAGAGGAAGTCAATCCGTAGCGGTGGAAGGAAGACCTTGTGTTAACTGGAAACTGCAACCAGCGGAGGCTGGTGAGTGGGAGGAAGTCCTCCTCCGGAACGAAACCCACTCACCAGTTCTCCCAATCCCCGCTTTCTTCAACGAGATAATTCGCTGTCGATGTCTTTCCTATTCTAACTGTTACGCAAGGCGAAGCACCGTGCGTGGCGGTTTGCTAACCTATTCTTTTGGGCCGACCATTTCTTCTGGGCGCACCCATTGATCAAATTCTTCATTGGTCAACATCTCCAACTCAAGTGCGGATTCACGCAGTGTAATCCCCTTTTTGTGAGCGTTTTTGGCGATTGCCGCAGCCGAGTCATAACCGATGTGCCGATTAAGAGCAGTCACCAACATCAACGAATTTTCAAGGTGTGAGGCTATAGCATCCTCATTTGCTTGCAGCCCGATAACACATTTGTCACTGAAAGCCCGACAAGAATCAGAAAGTAGTCCAATACTGTGCAACAAATTGTGAATCATCATTGGTTTGAACACATTTAATTCAAAATTACCTTGACTACCACCAACCGTGATGGCGGTATGGTTTCCAAATACTTGGCAGCAAACCATAGTCAATGCTTCCGCTTGAGTTGGATTTACTTTGCCAGGCATGATACTTGACCCTGGTTCATTTGCAGGAAGCGCTAATTCACCAAATCCACAGCGAGGGCCTGAACCAAGCCAGCGAATGTCGTTTGCAATTTTCATCAAGGAAACCGCCAACACATTTAGCGCACCAGATGCAGCAACAATAGCATCATGCGCAGCTAATTGAGCAAATTTGTTGTCTGCAGAGACAAATCCAAGACCGGTTTTATTAGCAATTTTTTGGGCCACCTTTTTGGCAAATTTAGGATGGGTGTTTAGCCCAGTACCAACAGCAGTTCCACCTAATGCAAGTTCTAGTAAGTCATCAAGAGAGTTTTCAATTCTAGATATATCAGCATCAAGCATAGCAACATAACCAGAGAATTCTTGTCCCAATGTAAGTGGTACAGCGTCCATTAAGTGCGTCCTCCCGATTTTTACAATACTAGAAAACTCATCAGCCTTTGAGGCCAAAGCAGTTCTCAAATGTTTCACCGAGGGTAATAGTTGGTGGTGTATTTCTTCTGCCGCGGAGATGTGCATTGCAGTTGGAAACGTGTCGTTACTTGATTGTGCCCTGTTCACATGGTCATTTGGATGAACAGGTGTTTTGCTACCCAGTTCACCCCCTGCAATCTCAATTGCTCGATTAGCGATCACCTCATTTGAATTCATATTGGTTTGTGTGCCAGAACCAGTTTGCCAAATTTTAAGTGGAAAATGGTCATCTAATTCTCCGGAAATAACTTCATCACAAGCTTTGCTAATTAGTTTAGCAGTAGCACTTTCTAATTCACCCAGTTCTAGATTAGTATCAGCAGCCGACTGTTTCAATATCCCAAATGCTCTGATTAATGCCCTTGGCATTATGTCGTTGCCGATATCAAAATTAATTATGGAACGAGCGGTTTGGGCGCCATAATATTTGTCTGCTGGAACTTGTAATTCACCCATTGTATCAGTTTCTATTCTAATATCTCCTGGTGCCGATTCAGCACTACGGGAAGTCACTTCCACATTATTTGAAGATTGCAAATCTGAATCATTTTCCAATCCCGCTGCAATGAGTTGCGTAATTGTTGCAGAGCGCCCGCCCTTACGGCCACGCCCAGTTTTCCTATCAAGTCGCTTAGCCAAATCTTCTGGAATGCTGATGCTAATTATTCGCCGGTCACCCGCTCGATGCTTTGCCATAAACAAAGGACGAAGCCGGTTACTTAATAAATTAACGAGATGTTAATAATACAATTATTGACTAATACAATTCATTTCAAATAATCCGATTAAACCAAAAAAGGTCAAATCACATACGGGTAACAGAAACGATCTGAATTGGAGTTCTTGGCTTATCTTGCATTCCGGTAGGGCTTCCCTCAATTTTTCTAATTACATCCATGCCTTCAATCACCTTAGCAAAAACCGGGTGGGCGGAAGGTGTGCTTCTATCCCACCAATCAAGGAATGAATTGTGGTTAGTGTTGATGAAAAATTGCGCTCCACCAGAGTTTGGTTGGCCTGTGTTAGCCATTGAAAGCGTACCAACATCATTCGTGAATTGTGCGTCATCTGGGTGTTCATCTTGGATAGTGTATCCTGGTCCACCCGTTCCACACCTTGGTGAAGTAGGGTCTTTGGAAATTGAACACCCCCCTTGAATCATGAAACCTTTGATAACCCGATGAAAGTGTAATCCATTGTAGTACCCTTCATCTACTAATTTTAGGAAATTTGCTGCTGTAATCGGCATTTTTTCTGTGAACACCTCAAGTGTCACATTTCCTTCACTGGTCTGCATCAATACGTTGGTCATGAACTAGGCCGGGGGCCTAGAGATTTTGAGCCTAATGGTTAGCCGAGGTCAGGAAAAAGTCATTCATTTTCAAATCTCACTCGTTGATTTACCTGTTCTTTGAGTCCAACTAAGTCAAATTCAGCGTTTTTTCGCTCAACAATTTTTCCATCAACGATATACCAGACATCAATTACCTCAGTAGAAACAAATTCCCCAGATGCTTCAATTCCTTGAACCGAACCTGAGTGAGTGCCTTCCGAGATAATTTTGGAAACAACATATTCACCAGCATCAAGTAATTCAACAATTTTACATTGGATATCTGGTGAAGCAAGGTGAACGGCCTCAAAGTATTGTTTGTAGCCAAGTCTGTCAAGGACACCATGGGGACCACCGTCAGCACGGAATGAAGGTGAGAATAATTCGTCAATAAGGTTTGGATTTTTTTTATTCCAACCTTCCTCAAACCAACGTCGAACAATGGTTACACTTTGAGAGTCCGACATTACATAACCAAATTAATTGGCCGAGGACTGGAGTATTATTCACTTTCTCTATAATGTGTACTGCGTTGCAATTTACGATTTTAAGCCAACTGTCGTAGTAATGTATGATTTGGTATAAATTATGAATGAAAGTCATGATTCAATGTCTGCTAGAGTTGTTAATGGATAGAGTGGAACACCTGCTTCCGAAAAAGCCTCCATCCCCCCTTCTTGTCGGTCAAGAATTGTGATGCAACCGACTACATCACAACCCATCTCAATAAGTCGGTCAACTGCTTTTAGTGCAGACCCGCCAGTAGTGGTAACATCTTCTAAAATGACACATCGATCACCAGATAATAGCGTGGACCCTTCAATACCCGGTGGATTGCCGGTCTTGCGCCCCCCTCTCCCTTTGGGTTCTTTCCTCATTATGAACCCCCTGAGGTTACTACCTGCTCCAGCCTTAGCGATGGCAATCCCGGTTAGCGGCACAGCTCCAAGTTCAAGTCCTCCAACAGTGTCAATACCCCCAAGTTCCTCGAGTTTGGCATGGATTAACACTCCAAGATAATGCGCGCATTGAGGGTCCATCATGACTGGCTTCATGTCAAAAAAGTGACGACTGGTACGCCCACTTGCCAAGGTGAATTCTTCATGGTCTGAATGTAGCCAAGCAAGTTCTCTTATTTTCTCAATCAATGATTCTCTTGCGTTAGGTGCGCTTGTAGATTCCGCCATGCTTGTCGCCAAAACCTTGTCATCATGGTAGGGCCATCAACGTTGCGAGTTCCTTATTTCTACTAATTATCTAATCTTGCACAGTGCGAATGACTTTTAGCGCCCGCTTTCTAAACTGCTTTGTTGGGAAGCGGGACGGCGATTGAGCAATGTTACATCCATGGAATGAAGAGCATCTATCTAAGGAGATGGATGCATACCATGAGTGGCTTGATGAGCATTGCGAGATAGAATATCAAATTGCAGAAAAGGCTAGAATTCTAGGTAAAGATTTCACCGAGGTTGTTGAGATTCCTAGGGCCTCAGACTTAGCAGATAGAACTGAAAAATTGCTTGACGAATATCTTGATGGTTTGAAGATTGCAGATGAATTAAGACAATTATTACTTGAAGAGGAAAGAGAAACTACAGCCATTGAAATGAGTAAATCAGTTGCTAAGAGGATGCATGCACGCACTGCAGATTTAGAAAAATCAATTGAGGTTGGATTACGTGTTGGCCTCGCAATTTTGACTGAAGCAGTGCTGGTAGCCCCACTTGAAGGCATTAGCAACGTGAGATTACTCAACAATGCTGATGGCTCTCAATTTGTATCAGTCGATTTTTGTGGTCCGATTCGAGCCGCAGGCGGTACAGCACAAGCACTTGCAGTTCTCATCACAGATGTGGTGAGAAGAGAGTTAGGTGTAGGTCCATACATTGCTCGCCATGAAGAGATTGAAAGGGTCAAAGAAGAATTTGGCTTGTATCGTGGAAACTTACAGTACCGACCCTCACCAGAAGAGATTGAAACAATTGTCAAAGCCTGTCCTATAATGGTGAACGGTGAATCAACCGAAGCACAAGAATGTGCTGGATATGGAAATATTGAGAATGTTGACGGATCTAGAGTGCGAGGGGGTGTTCTTCTTGTTATTGGTGAAGGGTTATGTCTCAAAGCACCCAAAGTACAGAAACACACCTCAAATTTAAAGGTCGAAGGATGGGAATTCATCAGTCATTTTGCCAATAAGGGTAAATCAGAAGAAGAAGGACAAAGTGTTGGATTTGAAAAGCGCTCAATCAAGCCAATTACTAGATTCATGGAAGACATCATTGCTGGCCGACCTGTATTTGGAGAGCCTCTTGCAGCGGGAGGTTTCCGCCTAAGATATGGAAGAACTAGAGCAACAGGGTTGGCAGCGGGGGCACTGTCACCGGTTACTATGCATGCGATGGGTGAATTCATCGCTGTTGGCACCCAATTGAAGATAGAAAGGCCAGGAAAAGCATGTGCAGTCACTCCATGTGATTCATTACAGGGTCCAACTGTAATTCTCAAAGATGGCCGCTTTGGTAGAGTGGATGTATTGTCAAAATGGAGTGAAATTGATGATGACGTCATTTCAATTTGGGATAATGGAGAAATAATGCTGGGGTTCGGTGAGTTTCTTGAGAACAATAAGAATCTCATTCCATCTGCATATAATCGTGATTGGTGGGCAGCTGAACTTATTGAAGCATTAGATGATGAGAATTCTTTGTCAAATTTTGTTAAGGCCCTTGACATTGACCGATCCCAACTTCCCGATGGCATTCCAGGAATGATTTCTAATGATGATATGGAAAATTTTCACTTGAAGAAATCTTGGGTCAAGCATTTGCAAACAATGCCACTTGATTGGGATTCAGCACTTAGAATTAGCCATCAATTCAACTGCGCAATCCCTCCGCCTTGGAATTTAAATTGGTTGGATTTACCAATAGAGTGGCTTGCAGTATTGCATTCAATTATTCAGGAGGCAGAGATTTTTCCTGCCGATGAATCTAGGCAGGATTCATGGAATAATGATTCAACATCGATTCATTGGATGAGGTTGAAAGGCGGTGCGAAAAATTGGCACCAAGAAGGTGAAGACAACACCCCACCAGGAAATAAGATAGATATCCCCCCACCCCTCAAAGCATCTTATCGGTGTGGAGATTTACATCTTCAACACGGTATGTTAAAGACATCTATGATGTTACTAGGATTACCCCATCATCATGATGGCGATGACATTATTGTTACATCTGGTTGGGAAGGGATGTTAGACGGTTTGGGATTGAAAGTACAAAATGAAAAGATTACGAAGAGGGTAGAAATGTTGCCTCATTTTGAGGATCGTTTGCAGCGACTTGAAGGCGCCCTCAAAATTCTCAAAGTAGAATCAGAGCGACATAATATTCTTGAAGCAAAAAGAGAAAAAGTGAGCATTCAGGCTAAAACCGCGGCTCGTCAAAGAGGGGACGGAATTGCAGCCACTGACAAGGCAGGAGACGAAGCAGCAGCAACGGTCATTGATGAAGGGACGACTGACCCTGACCGGTTAATTGCTGCCCAGAAATTACTTGATGATAATGCAGTTGATGGTATACTTCACATCATTAGAGAATGTAGTGAAGCGAGATGGGAGCACAATGCACCTGTCCGTATTGGAGCGAGAATGGCTCGCCCCGAAAAAGCAGCTCACAGATTGATGAAAACCTCAGTTCATTCATTATTTCCAGTAGGCACTCAGGGTGGCCCCCAGCGTTTACTCACGGTCGCGTCAAGCAAAGGTAATCTAAGAATCTCAATGGGGCCGCGTGAATGTACTAAATGCGGGCGTGCTTCACCATTTACAAGATGTCACCACCGCCTTGATGCAGACGATTTCTCATCAACCTGTAATGGCAGGACTTTAGCAATTAAATCGTCAAATTCGAATAGCCGGCGACAAGGAGAATTTCAAACGGTTCCATTAACAAATATTCTTGAATCCAAGATTGAAGAACTGGGTATTGACAAAATCCCCAAGGTGAAATGTGTGAAGGGCTTAACTTCCAAAACCCAAACACCAGAACCTCTTGAGAAGGGAATATTACGTGCACGTCACAATTTACCGGTGTTTCGCGATGGAACTGTACGATTCGATATGTCCGATATCCCTGTAACCCATTTCCGGCCGTGTGAGATAGGAACTTCTTGGCAACGCTTGGTGGAACTAGGTTATGGTTCAGACGTGGATGGCAATCCACTGGAATCAGACACTCAAGTTGTTGAGTTGTTTCCTCAAGATTTCATTCCTAGTACGAAAGGTATTGATCACCTATTGAATACCTGTAATTTCATTGATGATTTGCTAATTAGGTTTTACAAAATGGAGCCACATTACAATGTGGAAGAAGTGGAAGGACTTGTAGGGCAGATGGGGATTGCTTTAGCGCCACACACATCTGGTGGTGTACTGTGTAGAATCATTGGATTTACTGATGCTTCAGGTGGCTATGCACACACACTTTTCCATGCAGCTAAGCGTAGAAATTGTGATGGTGATGAAGATTGTATTATGTTGTTGCTAGACGGGTTACTGAATTTCTCTAAACAAATACTACCTGCAAATAGAGGTGGGAGAATGGATGCCCCTCTTGTTCTTACTACACGCTTGAATCCAGCAGAGTTGGATAAGGAAGCCCTGAATGTTGATTCTTCGTGGTTCTATCCCCGTGAATTCTATGAAGCAACTACCAAAATGCCTCATCCAAAAGAAGTTACTGAAATCATGGATTTCGTAGAAAAGAGAATTGGGACAATTGGTGCACTACGAGGTTATGGATATACCCACGATCTAACATCATTAGACGCGGGGCCATCCAATTCTGCTTACAAGATTCTTGAGACCATGGTTGACAAGATGAATGCACAAATTTCCTTGGCCCAAAGGTTACGCGCTGTTAATGTGGAGAAGGTAGCATCATCTGTTGTTGAATCCCACTTCTTCCCAGACTTGAGAGGCAATTTATTGGCTTTCACTCGTCAAAAATTCAGGTGTGGGCGCTGCGGAGAAAAATTCCGAAGGGCACCACTGTCTGGTAAATGCATAAAACCGATAAAAGCGACTACAGGTACTGCAGCAATTACTCGAAGTGAAGGCCCAATGCAGTGTGGTGGCAACCTCATCATGACGGTGTCAGAAGGGGCTGTAAGGAAATATGTCAAAGTGGCAAATCATGTAATGGAAACGTTTGGAACATCAAACTATACTCAACAAAAATATGCGGTATTAGCAGATTCCCTTGATAGTTTATTCAAGAACGACCGCGTAAAGGTGTACACATTAGACGATTTCTTCTGACGAAGTTTCCGCAATTCGGTGAATATACCAATATCAACGAATCAATCCGGCATTATGTTTATTTGCCGAATAGGTTGATTCCTAGTATGGCCAAGACACAGGGTGGTGCATTTACTGCCCACCATGTTCAACTTTGTTTTGGCCTGGATTGTGTTGGTCACCACAGTCCTCATTCAACCCGGGACTCCGCCGCTTTGTACTGATCTTCGTCTCTTCTTCGGTCAGAGCGGCGGATGCGCCCACATAGTTTTTCATACTAAATGATGATTAATCATAAGTGAAGTGAGTTGAAATATTAGATTATTATCGAATTATTTATTCTTTGAATTTTAGGTGATATATTGGCTTCAAACAAAACCAATCTCCATCCTCTATTAGAGAATGTGCACCCTGTTATTCTAAAAGATGGCCAATCATATTCTGATTACATGAAATCTCTTGACACACCTAAATGGTACTGGGTGTTACTAGGTAGAATCGTGGTGCTTTCAATCATTGGTTTTTCACTTTGGTATTATCAATTTGAATCACTAATTGTCGTCACCATTTTATTCATTCTAGTGGTACCAATGGAGAAAATATTTCCTCGCCATCGAGGTCAAAAAGTACGCAGACCAAAGTGGAAATTAGACGTTTCCTATGCACTTTCCCAACCATTTCTCAATATTTTCGGCGTTATTTTTGCTGTATTCATCAGCTTTTTTTCGTTTACTTGGGTTCTAGGTCTCGTTGTTCGTTATTTTGGTATAGTTGAAATGATACCAGGTTACATTCAACCAGTAGTTGCATTCATGTTATTCGATTTCTTTGGTTATTGGGCACATCGTTGGTATCACGAAGTTCCCGAATTATGGAAGTTCCATGCGATTCATCATTCTCCAGAGCACATGGATTGGATTAGTGGATTTCGTATTCATCCTATGGATTTTGCATTAATCGGACCCGGATTCTTTTTCTTGATTTTCGCAGGGTTTAGTCCAGAAACAAGTGGTATCCTCGCTGCACTTCAGATTCTCACAGGTTTATTCCTACACGCCAATGTAGGTTGGAAACTGCGTCCGTTACACCGTCTGATACCAACACCTGAATTTCATCATTGGCATCATGCTAACGAAAAGGAGGCCCACTGTTCCAATTACTCGGGATTCCTTCCATTGTGGGATATCATATTTGGAACATATTACATGCCTCCCGACAAGCGCCCAGAGAAATATGGGGTTGATGAGGAAATACCAGAAGGAATGCTAGGTCAATTGAAATATCCAATTCAAGGATGGGGCAATCCATTGAGATTCATCATTCATCCATTCCGTACTATCGGTTCATGGTTGAGATTTTCTAAGCAGGTTTTGAAAGGTGTTTGGCATTCAACTACCCGCAAGCGGGAGCCTTATCGCCCATTATTCAGAGATTAAGTATCGGTGTTCTTTCTAGGTTTGACATCAGAATTCGTCATCACCTTCCATGCGCTTCCACAAGTCTCTAACGGTTTGGATGTCCTTGTCAACCTTCGTTTTTCCTTCTAGACCGGCAACAGAACCTTGACCTAGTTCATCATCAGATTGGGTTACTTCAGATTCTGGTATTCCACTGTCTTCGGATTCATCCTCAGTTGTTTCTTCAAACCGCTTTCGCATTTCTTCTCTTTCGGATTCTGAGGTGGCTCCCAACTCAATTTGGAATGATTCAACAGCTGCCCCACCATCACCTTCCATTTTTTCATGGAGAGATTCCCATTCTTCTTTGTGACGTTGTTTGTGAAGTGGCAGTTTTTTCTTCGTTAACCGTTTCCGTCTTCTCATTCTCCTTACCGCTTGGTCAGTTACTAGGATCAGAATTCCAAGCACATTAGCAATTATGTATCCGATGGTCTGATGAGGTGAATAAATCCAATATCGCATGGTGAATTCACCATCAACAATTCGCCCAGCTTCATCCCAAGTAATTCTAGTGCCATTGGCAGAATAGAAACGAAATTCCAAAACGTATTCACCAGGTGAAATAGTATCCCCATAATCGCCGCAATCTTCATTCAAACCACCTGACCACATTCTAGTCGGTCCTGAAAGGGGTGCGGTAGGATCATCAAAGTCACCAGAATCTACCCTTTCCTTTGTTTCTACTTCCCACAATTCCCATGAAGCCGTGATGTTTGAGTGTTCAGAATAAGTAGTTCCAAATTGGCAATCAATCTCAAAAGGGAGTTCAGCACCAAGAACATCGGGGGCAGTCATTTCGTAATATTCTCTGTGACCCCCTTCATCTGAGAGTACGGGATGGGGGGTTGCCATTGGTGAGAAACCCATCCAAATTAGGTTTAACATCAACCAAGTGATAATTGCTGCCCAAGGCCTAATTGGGGCATTTGGGTCAACGTTTTTCTTTCTTTTTTGCATCAAAAAGACGTCCCCCTCAAAATATCGAGAACCGCATCCATCCATTTCAGTTTCCGCAGTTTGCGCACTGGGTCAGTAACACCTGTCCATCGCCCTATCTTATCACTTCGAAAACCAATTAATCTAATTTTGTTAATTGGAATTCCACATGCAGCGACTATACATGCGGCTCTATCACCATCGGTGAAGCCACCTGGATTGTACATCCCTTCAATTGGTTGGGGGCACTGATGAGTAAGGATGAGGGTCGGACAATTTTGTTTTAGAACAGGGAGTAGTTCCTGCCATTCCTGTTGGTTGTCCCCATGTGCATGAAGGGCAAATGGAATCTTTTGTCGACTCGCTCGATGCATGGCATCTCCCCCATCACCATCTGATACAATCAATGCGAGACGATTCCAAGCGGATTGTGCAAGTTGAGGTGGTAATTCATCAAACACTCCGACACTCCCATCAGCAGCCACAAATTGACATTTATTATCTAATAAAAGCAGGTCATCTGGTTCCACCGCAGCACCAAGAATAGCGATTTCTTCAGCCTCTTGAAGAATTGAAATCAACCTCTCAGTTGCACATTTAACAGCATCAATATCCATACATGATTGTTGGAGAGCTATCGCAGATTGTTGATCAGATTTCAAATCCCATCCAAAGTCAACCCGCACCTCGTCTTGGATGCTAACTAAGGCGGCATTAACTGCATCTAAACCAGTCTCCTCCTGTGCCGGCATGGCTCCCCCTCCAACCCCCCGTCAAACTGAGAGTTCAAGAACCCGAGCGAAGCATCACAGTACGCTCATGCCACTCCCGCGCCGCTTCCCGACCATCGAATCACCCAGTTTACTGGCCCGATTCCCCTTTCTCCCACAAGGTGAGGAGTGGTTGAAATCTCTTTTAGCGGACAACAATATTGACCTTGATACATTGATTGAGGGTGAGTGGGTTGAACCAATTCGAATTCGTGGGGTACACAGAATGTTGGAATCCATTAATCTCACAGAGGGTGTTTCATCAACTACTAGACATGATATCCATGAACCCTATGGCCAAATGGTAGAAGGTTTGGGGTTTTACTATGCTATGTTAGTGGTTTGTGCATCTTTTGACGAAAGACTAGTGAAGCGTTGGGTAGAAGGTGAAGCTAGTAGAGCCGACAAGTTGCTAGGCGATGCTATTGATGAACAAACATTTGAGTTAGTTACACACACATATCTTTCCGATGTCCGCGCCAAAGTACAATCTGTAGCGGGTGTATCAATACACGCCGCTAAATCTTCAACTATCACATATGAGATTCCAATGACAGATTTTATTGAACTTTCACCGCGAATTACTGGTAGTTATTGGCGTATGGTCAATCGCCCAATCACTGATGGTTGGGTAACAATGTGTGCCACCAAAGCTGAGACATCAAGGCAGCGTTTAGCCCGCCTCTTGAAAGAAAGAATACGCCAAGTATTAGTTGAAAGATGTCAAATTAATATGGAAAAAATGGATGATGAATTTGCAGCAAAATTTGCTGACCCAGTTGGTAAAATGGTAGCGCAACTACAACATAGTAAGGGCCAAGAAATCAAGGTTACTGCGGCTCATGAAGGTGATTGGCCACCTTGCATGACATCAGCAATTGCTGACCTTGCCCAAGGTGAAAATGTCAACCACGCTGGTCGTAGATTCCTAGCAAATATGAGTCGAGCCCTAGGTCTTTCAATTGATGAAGCCGCATCGTTTTTTGTCAATGCTCCTGACTATAATGAGGGTACTACCAAGTATCAATTAGGCCATCTTTACGAAGGTGAATACACACCTGAGAAGTGTAACACACTGAAATTACATGCTAGATGCCCTGTCTCACAAGGTACAATCAGTGATTCACTTTGTAACTTAGAATGGATGACACATCCTCTAAAATATGTACGCGCGCAACAACGCCGAAGGGCCCGAGATACACCCCCTGAACAACCATTAGTAGAGCCCCAAACAACAGAAAACAGTCAAACCAATGGTGCTAAAGGGGAAGAAGAGGACAATGATTCATAGCGGGGTAACACCCCAGCCACTTCAGGAAAGGTCAGGTGAGTAGGATGACGAGAACTCTAGTGTTATCTGTTGACCGTGATGATGACCTCGGCAAGAAGGCTGGAATCCGCGGCCCAATAGTTGGTCGTAAAGAGGTTTTAACCGCTGCACTTCGGCTCGGAATTGCAGATCCAGAAGAGAGTGACACAAATGCTATTCTTGGGGGCCTCCACCTTCACGATCAGTTGAAAGAAAGCGGTGAATCAAATGATGCAGTTGAAATCGCAGTTCTTACTGGCGATGAACGAGTGGGAGTTCGTTCTGACCGAGCGATTGCTAAGCAACTGGAAGAAGTGATTGAGAAATTTCAGCCCGACCGAGGCGTGATGGTAACTGATGGAGCAGAAGACGAGAGCATCCTTCCAATTATTCAATCACGGCTACACATTGACCATGTTCAGAAAATTATTGTTCGTCAATCAAAAGGAATTGAGGGCACTTACTATTACATCGTAAAGGCGATTGAAGATGAAAAGTGGAGGATGAAACTACTCGTCCCCCTCTCAATTTTCCTCATAATGATTGGACTTGGATTGATTCTTCCAAACGGTGGTGTCATTATCGGTATGATGCCATTATTCATTGGTATTTATTTGATGGCTAAAGGATTAGGTGCAGAACAACATCTTAATCGAATAATGAGGGATATGAGAGAAAATGCTGATGCCGCCTTTGTTTCATCGATATTATGGTTCTCCATGGTGTTCTTCTTTATCTTTGCAATTGCCGAAGGTTTACGTGTTTATTCGACAAATATGGCATTATCAAACCCACCCGGTGGACTTGAAATTATACTACTCGTATTACAGGGTGCGGTAACTTGGATTGTTTTGGCGTTTCTCACATTAGCTCTTTCTTTACTAGTTTTGAAGATGAAAAAGGGAACATTTAGTGGAAGAACAGTGCAACTCATTGCTTTTGGTATCGTTATCTGGACACTATGCAGTGCTGGATTAGGGATGGCATTAGAAGTTCTCAACCAAACGTATTCTCTTAATCCAACAACACTCTGGCAGGATTGGGATCAAGCAATCGGAGCGTTGGTGTTATTCTGGGCGGTTAAGGGTGTAGTCAATTCAATTCGTCGCCAGGAAACCTCTGGTAGTTACTGGGGCATCTAATCAGAATCCTTGGTTTGGTGGTTGTTGTCCACCAATTGGCGGAAGAGTTTGACCTTGCTGAGTAGTTTGTTGTTGCACGGGCTGGCTTGCTGGTTGCTGAGTAGCGAAGGCAGGATGAACAGCTCCACCCACCATCGGTGATGCTGCACCTGGTTGTTGCATGACTCCTACCGGTTGGATAGTACCATCTGCTTGCTGAACCATCATTACTCCTTGCTGTTGATTTTTATTTTTTCCAATAACCAGTCCAACAATTAGAATAATCAATCCGATAAACGAACAGCAGCAACCAACAATCATTCCCAAACCACCAAATCCCACACTATCGTGAGATATTAGTACAATATTATTGCTTGAAATAATTTCGAAAGTATCACCATCAGTGAGATATGCATCGCCAAGATAAGTATATTGGGAATTGCTCCAAGTCCCAGATTGCGAACAATCAGATTCAAAATATTCCGCGCCGTTTATGTCAATTATTGACACGTCGACTTGTGTACACCCCAAATCTCCTTTAGCATATACTGCAATTAACCA
>CBFHYB010000008.1:0-13156 GCA_965659915.1 Candidatus Thalassarchaeaceae archaeon | reverse complement strand
AACTTGTTCCGTCAATAGATGCATCGTGGATAATATTCTCGCCCGGGTCATGATTCATGCCACCTATAAACCCAAAACCAGTAACAATGAGGCAGAGAACTAGTAATATTGTTCCAATAATCACGACAGGTTTATTCATATTTCTCTGATAATGCAGTAATAATATGAACCTTTCCCAACTACCATCTAATCTCTAAAAAGAATATATTTAGAGTTTGGGCGATGAATTTGTAGTGCTTTCAATCATGTTTCAAACATTGCTTCATTCATGCAATTCGGACAAGTCACTTTGATCGGCCTAACCGCAGGAATTCCAAGTGGTGCACTACAGTGTGGGCAAAGGATGGCCTGTTCAACGTTTGACTGGCGAGATTGACCATCATGACTAGGGTCATAGCGCACTCGATAGCGGTGCGCGTTTTCAATATAATTCGGTTGTTGCCCAGATGTTGTGGGAGTCTCTGTTTGACTTGGGGGGCCAATCATTTCTTCATATCCTGGATTATTAATTGTAGGAGTGCCACCCTGTTGGTAGATTTGCAATTGCTCTTTCACTTGATCAGCAGTCAAATTATTTTCCCGCGCAATGCGGTCTAATGCCAACAATCGGTCATATTCGTCCATCTTGCTAAGTTCATTCAAGACGGCGTCACTGAGTTGTGCCATAATTTACCTCTGGTGTGCTTACTCTCATCAAGGTTCGCACATATTGTTGGGTCTGATGTTTCAGGTCTACATGGATGCATCTGATTCAAATAGGTTGGGTAGTCCGGCCCGCTTCGAGGAGATAATGTATGAACCTTCTAGGAGCACGAAAAAAGACAGAGACAAACCGAAGGAGTAGGCCTTCGAATAGGATTGCTCGCGAGATCCGCGAGTTGACTTGCGGGCAGGTTATGTTGGCCGCCCACGAGGTAGATGAGATGGATTCCATTGATGATGTTATGAGGTTGATTGTAGCAAAGGATTGGGACCATGTCATGGTCACCGATGAAGTGGGTAGTTTGGTTGGCCGCGTTCATGCAGTTGACTTGTTGAAACTCGTCATGAACAAGCGCATCAATCGCGACCACTTCTGGATGGAAGCAGTACCTATTCTACAAGCCGTCACTCTGCCCCCGTTGCAAGTGAAAACAACAACTCCACTAATGGTGGCTGCAACTCTAATGTTGACCCACGACCTCAACCAAATTGCAATCACAGATGTTCATGGCGTGTTGGTCGGGCATGTTTCCCATGCAGTAGTTGCAAGGCATTTACCTCGCTTCTTGCTCTGAATAATTAGGGCACAAGTCTCTCATTGAGGATGCCCAAGAGTTGCGTTGCTAATTTGTCAAATGGAGTTTTTTCTGATTTGATAGTCAGCGAGGTTTTTGCTTCAGTTCCAGAATTGCGAATACCAATGCTCAACCGCTCTTCATCAATAATTCCTTCTAACAGAAGAAGGCTGGTTTCCCCAGCAATATTTTTTCGAGATAGGGTAGCAGTCGGCAACGACTCTTCAACCAGTTGCACAACCTCATCCGCAAGTTTGTTTTTCCCATCCCACAAAGTGCGGTCAGTTCCTTTTACTGAATGACGAACCTTCCAACCCCTAGGGATACCAGTTCTATTATCACCAAGTTTTGCGCGCGCGTAGAGTTGAGCAAGTAGAGTAGCAGCCCCATCCCCGGCGAAACCCCAGTGGCCAATTTTGGTTGGGTGAGGTACGGGCATTACGATGTGCCCCGAATCTTCGCAACCACAAAGTGTGGGTATTGATTTCTGCTGAATTAGTTGTCCTGCATTACCAATAGTTGTACTAAGGGCAGCTGAAAGCCATCGATCACCTATTGCGGTTTGAACAGTATCAATGCCAATACTAGCACAAGCAGCGGGTAGAAAGAGGTCAGACTCAATACTATGGGCGAGAGTCAAATCATCATTTTTGCCATCTATGAGTGAATTCAACCAATCAAAAGCCATCTGATCCCCATCGACTATTTTGATTCCCTTTTTTGTCGCTTCTAATAGAAGACAGCGATCACCATCTCCGTCTAATGCAGCAGCAACGAGTTGTCCATTAGACCATGGCGCCATTCCATCATTCTCTTTGAGTCGTTCAGCGATTTCAATTAGTAGCAGATGTTGATGTTCAGTTTCCAAAAGTTCAGCAATGCTCCAACTATCTGTGGAATTAAATTCCCCGGCCCCACAATTGTGATTGATTGGCTGTTCTAGAGATGAGACTTCTTCGCAGTCAAGACCACGTCTAGCAAGTCCAAAACTAAACCAGTCAGTACTCGCTCCACCAGAGCAATCAAGAATTAATCCTTGAGGAGAAATAGAGTCTCCCATCGAATCTACATCAACACCAAGTGTTGTGGAAAGGACATTTAACCAATTTTTCAAATGCTTCCGGTAGGCTTTCAGTCCATCGAATACGGGCAATTCCTGTGAATCCAATGATTGGGATGATGGCTCTGCTTGAGGCTGCGAAACATAATTCCAAGCGTGAACTGAAATCAAATCTTCCAATGGTGGCATTGATTTGTATCCATTTTTATCAAACAGTTTCACGCCAGAATCTGTAGCAGGATTGTGACTTGCTGTAACCATCATTCCAGCATCAGCTTCTAACAGCAGCAAACAATGGTGTAATCCAGGCGTGGGTAGTTCACCAACTAATTGGATTACACAGCCAGCTTTCTGGAGTCCCACTCCTAATGATGATACCAATTTGTCGTTACCACTTCTTCGATCCCAACCAACCACTACAAGAGGTGGTTTTTCTCCATCCTTCTGTTCAATGATGACCGAGCCAGTAGCAAACCCAATTACACGCATTAAGTAAGGTGAAATTTCTCGTTGCAAAATCAATTTTTCAATTGGATTCTCAGACTCATCACAACTCGAAATTAAACCGCGAATGCCATCAGTTCCGTGCAATCTTTGGCCAATCATTTAGGATCACTCCTCAATAGTTGAATCAGCATCAAAAACTCCGCTGACAGTGACATTTGGCCAAATGTTTGTATTTGTTCCAATAATCACTCCTGGATTAGTAACCGCATTACAACCAATTGTAACACCATCTCCAAGAATAGCGCCAAATTTTCTTAATCCGCTATCAACACTTCCTCCTTCAAGCCCACGCACAAGAACTGAGCGCCCATCATTTCGTAAATTAGACAACTTACAACCGGCACCAAGATTCACATCTTTCCCTAATATTGAGTCACCGACATAATTGAAGTGAGGTGCTTTTGCACCTGGTAGGAGTAGTGAATGTTTCACTTCTGATGCATGGCCTACTACTGAATCACAGCACAACCATGTGTATGGGCGAATATAGGCGCCGTGCCTAACCTCAGCATTTGGACCAATATAGCACGGTCCTTCTATTCTGACACATTCTCCAATGCTAGCTCTATCATCGATGCATACTGGGCCTTTTGAATCATCAATAGAAACTGAATTAGGTAAATCTGGAATTACATGACCATACTGTTCAAGCAAAGATTCCAGTTGATTGTTCAGTGAATCCTCGTGAGAGGGGTCTAGTATCAACCATACTGGTTCATCTTGTTCAGGTAGTTTTGGGATATACCCCGAATACTCGTTTCGTTTCACCATGCTTGGCCATAAATGTGGCGTGGTGAGGCTGGCGAGAGGTACTGCCATGTTAGGCCGAGCCCCTCAACAGGCTTGATGCTTTCACTCGTTTAATACTCTAGGTGCAGAATCTAAAACCGTATCACTGCAACCCGATGCGAACTGTTTGAAGTTGTCTTGGAACATTAAAGCCAACTTATCCGCCACCGCTTCAAATTCAGCATCATTTTCCCAAGTTGTTTTAGGGTTGAGAATTTCACTTGGTACACCTTCACAAGTAGAAGGGATTTCAAAACCAAAACGTTGGTCAACCACAAATTCAGTATTATTGAGTGTCCCATCTAATGCCGCATTGAGAAGTGCTCTAGTCCATCGGATTTTGATGCGTTTGCTATTTCCATATCCGCCCGCAACCCAACCAGTATTCAGTAACCAGCATGAAGCGTTGTTCTCTGCAACTTTCTTAGATAATAGGTTTGCATAAACACTCGGGTGCATAGGCATGAATGGTGCCCCAAAACAAGCCGAGAAAGTAGCTTGAGGTTCAACAACCCCAACTTCTGTTCCAGCCACCTTAGCGGTATAACCTGAAATGAAATGGTAAGCGGCTTGGTCGGGTGTTAGCCGTGAGATAGGTGGGAGAACCCCAAAAGCATCACAGGTGAGAAAGACCACATTTTTTGGCTGCCCTCCCCGGCTTTCAATAACCCGATTATCAATCGCTTCAAGAGGATATGATCCACGGGTATTTTGGGTCAAAGAGGTATCATGGAAATCTGGTACTCCATTTTCATCCAAAATGACATTCTCAAGAATTGTACCCGGCATTCTTGTAGTAGCAAAGATTTCGGGCTCATCTTGTTCAGACAAGTCAATCATTTTGGCATAACATCCGCCTTCAAAGTTGAATACACCATCATGGTTCCAGCCGTGTTCATCATCACCAATTAGTGGTCTATTTGGGTCAGCAGATAGTGTGGTTTTACCTGTACCAGATAGTCCGAAGAATACTGCACAGTCACCTTCTTGTCCGACATTGGCAGAGCAATGCATGGGCAACTGCCCCTGGGTTGGAAGAATATAGTTCATCACTGAGAAAATTGATTTTTTTATTTCTCCAGCATACTTAGTTCCACCAATGATAACTTGCTTTTCAGAAAAGCAAACGATTACAAAAACTCCCGAATTAATACCATCAATCTCAGCATCAGCCAAAAAGTTAGGTGCATGTAAAATTGTGAACTCAGGAACATGTGATTCAATCTGTTCTTGACTCGGTCTTAGAAACATATTACGGGAAAAAGCAGCGTGCCAAGCATTTTCTGTAACAACACGGATTGGTAGTCGCTGGTTTTCATCAGCTCCTGCGTAGAGATCTTGGACAAATAATTCTGGCTTTGAGTTAAGATAACTACGAACTTTCTCGCGTAGATTATCAAAGACATACCGCGTAGTAGGGACATTTACATCTCCCCACCATACATTATCTTCAACTAATTCTTCTCTGACGATATATTTGTCATTTGGAGAACGACCTGTGCGGTCCCCAGTTTCTGTGATTAATACACCGTGTGCACTGAGAAAACCCTCCTCTCTTTTCACTGCTTGTTTAATCAAGTCTGTGCCTTCGTTATTCCAGTGAATTTTTCCTGCTGGTGACAGTCCGTGTGCACCTAGGTCGACAGGTCCCGGGGGGGCGCCATCCTCTCGGATGAGGGTCGTCATAGCGGTGGCGGGTCGCGGGACCTCTTAGAATGCTACGGAACGAATATATGTCGATAAAATCATAATTTCAGTATTCCATTTAAGGGCGACCTTGATGGATAAGGTCGGTTCTGAGACATTTAGATGGGGGACGAATCGGCTGATGAGGATGACTCAGTCATCCGGAAACGAGCTTTTGACATGGGCGGTGGGCTCGATTTATCCAACTTCCTTAACGAAGACATCGTAGAGGAAACAAAACAACTTCCCTCACCCCAAACAGAACAACCCGAAAAGGAAGTTGTGGACGAGGCGATGGGCGACATTTTCGACCCATTTGCAGATGGCCCTCAACCGGGTGATGTACAACGAGATGGAACCGTTCATTCACCACCTGAAATGGACAGTATTACCGGCTTGGCAACGACTGGAGAAAAACGCCTTCATTGGGGTATCATGGTAGGTATGATTCTCGTTTATTCTATAGTAGGTTGGTTAGTAGGAACAACTCTTGACCCAATCATAGGCCTAATTGGTTTGCTTGGGTTAGCAACGCTTGGTTTTGTATTAGGTGAGAGATGGATTCCTGACCCAGCGATGAGGATGCTCGGCATTACCTGGGTGATAATCACCATGAAACTCTTGTATGGGTTGGCTATTGACCTAGGTCACTGGGAGTTGTGGGGTGTTTTCCCACTTGATCCAACCATGTTAGGTGGGATATTACTCGCTCTCGTGGGCTTGAATGTCTGGATATCTTATCACCATGATGAAGATGCAATCGCTGCTCAAGCAACATTAGTATTGCTTGCAATAGGATCTGGTGCAGGAGCGGTGTATGGGCAGATTGGTGTAGCAGCGGGAATCATCGTTGCAACTCTATTGCTACATGGTTTAGCATGGCATCGTAAAAGTGGCAATCTTGCATCACTTGGAATTGCTGCCTCCAATTTGTGGATAGGAATGCACGCATTCAGTAATAATTGGGCAGTGGGGGCATTAGAAATCGTACCCTTTGATGACTTGTTGTTACTATTCCTTCTGCTTGGTGGTATCAATGCTCTAAATGCGGCTATGGCGGCTAGGTTTTCAGCCGAGAAAAATTGGTTTTCCGATGGATTACAGTTGGTTGGACTCGGCCGACCGGGATTATGGTCAGTTTCTATTGGATTAGGAATGATTGGTGCCTTACTGGCAATTTCAGCAAATCGCGCAGAGACTTCCTACGCTCTTGCATTGATTATGATGCTCCTTGCCTGTTTTGGTGCCTCGTATTTGGTTGTCAGAAAGGTTCCAAAGAGCCGAGTACTTACTCCACTTGCTACTGCATTGCCTGCCTTAATCTTGATTCTAATCATTCAGTTATCTGTGTCCTTCACAGCACCTTTTGGAATCGGAGCATACGAAGTATTCGCAGTTGGCGCGGCTATCCTTACAGCATTCATACTACTATCGAATCAATCGCTGGTAAGTGACCATGTTTTGTGGGGTGGAAGCCTCGTATTGATTCTCTTGATGACGATTTTAATTCCAGCCACTCCCTCCGCTCAAGGAGGTGACGGGGCACTGGTTTTGTTCATCGCACTGGGAGCAATTCATTTTGGTACAGCGGCCTTAGCCCTATTGAGAAAATCACCTTCTCTCGCAGGTGTAACAATACTTGCACCCTGGCTCTGGGTTCTGTTAATTTCTTTATGGGCAATGGGTGCACAAACTTTCAACGCGGCAAATCAATCCTGGGAATTAGCAGCAGGTGTAGTCGGTTGGGATGGCAATTATTTGGTTGCGTATCTTGTAGTAGTGACGATATTACAGTACCCTGTGAATAAAGCCCTTGGGGAATCAGGCGTAAACCTAGCCGCTCGCCTAGTAGGACTTTCAGAAGTTGGTGCGAGATTACGTGATAGTGGTTTGTTGAAGTTATGGAATATTGGCTTTATTCTCTCACTTATCATTTGGATTGTAGTATCCCGTGGAAGTGATGTTTCAGGTTACGGGTTGATTTTAGGTTTAGCAGTAGTATTAGCAATCAATATCTTTGCAGAATGCCGTGGTGAGCATCAAGATAACCCACGCACTTTGATGGTGTTGTTTGGAATCACAACTTTGTTGCTACAATGGCGCAACGGGCTTGATGCGGCTTGGATGCTGATGATGGTAGGTGGCCTTGGTTCTCTTGTGCTATTTAGCAAAAATATCGAAACTGAAGACATTCTCAGTTTATTGATGGGATTCTTAACTGCTCAAACAGTGATTTTCTCACTTGATCAGAGAACTACTTCTTTGTTAGAAGGTGAGCAATTGTTGCCAACCGAAAGCACAGGTTGGATAATTCTTATCTCAGTATTGTTGACTCTTGCACTATATCTTCCAAGGGCTGGAAAAATGGAGAAATTGCTCAAACCAGCAGCATCTTCGGCAGTGATGTTGATGGCAACAGTTTGGGCTATGGCGGCAGATGGAATGATATTTACTCAACTTTCAATTTCCGCTCTAATGTTTGTTGGTTCGGCTGTTTGGTTAGCCGCTCAAGGTGAATTACGCGCTGAATTAAAGGCGGTTGGTGCAAGAGATAGGAGGAGAAGCAGAATGGAGCGAATTGATGAAGTCCAACGTTCTTTGGAGGCGAGCGGGTCAATGCCATCTCCACTTCAACCAGAACAGCTTTTTCTTCCATCAGATGAACATTCAACCTCTTCCTCATTGATGGTAAGTGGTGGACAGGAATCGGCTATTTCTAGCAGTTCTGAATTAACTCTTAATGAAGCATCAAAAACTTATCATTTTGATTCTGAAGAGGCTGCTGCCGCGGCCGCTAGTGGTGACGTATCCATTGAACACATGTCACAAGCCAAATCTGTAGGTGCAATCAAGACGGTTGCTCCTGAGTTGTATATGCAGGCTGAAAGAATGCGCAAGAGATCTAAGAGAAGAGGTGAATTATCTCGTGAAGAAATGTTGTATGGCGACATACATCATAAACCTGTGATTGTACTTGCCTTCATTGCCAGCATTATCCTATTTGGAGTATATACCGTGTGGAGTTTTGGTTCCGCATCAGCAGGAATACTAGTTGTGAGTGGTGCAATTTCTCTAGTACTCATTGGCATATCACGATGGCGTGCTAGCAGTAATGATTTGAGTTTGCCAGATGTTCTTGGAATCGAAACTCCATTTGCTGCTACAATAGCTGGCTTAACTTTAATGCAAATTACAGGCAGATTAGCAGCGGGAGCATCTCTTGGAAATCAATTGGATTTTGGTGTGTTTGCAATCATTGTATTGCTAATTATTGGTATTTCTCTAACTGGTCGTAAGGACTTGGTGCATCGAATCCCAGCAGCAATTGAGTGGTATGTGGCAACCCTCCTTGTATCTCGAATTGCTGGCGCTATGATGGCAGGAACTATGCCAATGCCAGTGTTGACAGACCCATTCACTCCATTGGAAGGAGGTGATACACTCTCTTACACAGTTCCATGGTTGTTAGTTGAAGGGGTGTTGCTAGCTTGTGTTGTAGGGTGGGATTGGATAGAGGCAGTTAGGAGACGACATGAACTACCCGATTTCCACGGTGCCGCAGGTAGAGGTGGCTGGGTGGTTTCAGTGGCCATGCTTTCTTTTGGTCCAGTAGCAATCATAGCAATTGTACTGGGTTTGCGTCGTTCAATCCAATGGCAACAACCAGCAGCAGTTGGAATCATCGTACTTAGTACGGTTATAGCGGCTCGTTCGCTAGCAAGTTGGTTTGACGGATTAATTGAATTCATCCCGCATTTGATGATTATTCTAGGATTAATATCTCTTGCTTGTTTGGTGTTAAGTGTACCAATGCGAAAGCCTGGTTGGAGTTCCACATGGTCTTGGGATGCCCATCTCCTCCTACCATTAGGTGTGCTATTACTTACAGGAATAAGTGCATTTTTGGTTATCTCTTTACTCACCCTTTCTCTAACTATTTGGGTAACTGGGATACTTCAATTACGCCGTTCACTTCGTGTTTGGGGTGCCGCTGATTTGGTTGTCGCTTTAGTGGCAGCGGCATTGGCAGCCCAAGGCGAAATCAATACAAATTCACTATTATTGATGGGTATTGCATTAGGGCTTGAATTGGGTATAATCGCTTGGCTTGGACAGAAACATGAGGGGCAAATGGCCATTGATTG
This sequence comes from Candidatus Thalassarchaeaceae archaeon, assembly GCA_965659915.1. Classification (GTDB taxonomy): domain Archaea; phylum Thermoplasmatota; class Poseidoniia; order Poseidoniales; family Thalassarchaeaceae; genus MGIIb-Q1. The sequence goes on along the minus strand of CBFHYB010000008.1, from coordinate 3,692 downwards.
AACTAGTCAATCAGTCCATATCTTGATTTGAGGTGGCTTACAGGGTGTGTTGTGTCTGGACCGTGGATAAGCGATGAGCCCGAGGACCCACCAGTTCCTTTAGGACTCAATGAGATGACAATTCCGCGGGCTGCGATTTTGGCTTCATTAGGTACCATTGCCATGCTTTTGATATCAATTATTTGGGTTGGGTGGGGTGCTTACACTTTCCTTGGTCAAATGGATGGGGCTTTTGTTACTGTTGACGAAACGTCCCTGCAAGAAGATGGTCGCTGGGCTTGGGAAGCAATGTTGTTATTCGACACATGTGATCCTAAAGATGATGCATGGGATTGGCCAGAAAATCTCTCTGCTCAAGATGAGCCCTTTTGGTTACCCGGCGAAGTATCTTGTGAATGGCGTCATCAAGGGGTAGGTGATACTGCTGTTGTTGCCGTCAATAACGCAGGAAATACAACTCTTGAGTTGCAAGTAACGGTTGATAGTGAATCGGTTTCAGTGAGTGAACCATCAAGTGGGTTGCTTACGATTGAAGGAGATTCAGCAGAATTACTAGTTTTAGAATTAGATTCTGATATTGAAGAAGAGATATTTTTGGTCACAATTTCACATCCAACTGTTGAAGGTGCTGAGGTGCAATTAGAAGTTAGATTACTAGCAGGTGATGATTGGTCCCTCCATACAGATTACGGTAATCGAATGAATGTACATTATAAGGTATGGATTTCAGATACTGGAGAACAACTTGATGAAGGAGATTTACCAGTTACTGCGGGTTCAGAACCAACTTGTGATGCTGGCGCTCCAAGTGCTTGTTACATCAAAGGATTCCATTGGGGAGTAATTGGTTTGGATTGTGATATATTTCGCTGTGCGATTGGCGATGGAACGACACATACAGTCATTCTTCCACCTGAACTTGCTTACAAAGATAGACCTGATAGAGAGCCCGCAAATAATCAGTGGTTGGTGTTTGAATTGAGCGTCAATGAACTTTTAATTTGAATAGAAAAGTGGATAACAGCAACAGCCGTCCTTTAATTCGGTGCGTGATGCCAACTCATACAGTTTTACCCATTTCCCCTGATATTCTAGGGTTTGCAGAAGTGATTGCGCCACAAGGCGAAATTGATGGTAAACCAAAATCAGGTGAACCACATCTGTATCAAACAGATCGAATGAAACGGCTTTCAACTCCCTGGTCAGTTTGTTTAACTAGAGCAGAGCAGTTGGCTGATTGTCGTCTTGGAAAAGGCATTCTTCTCGACCCTGCTTGCGGTTCCGGGTCACAACTTTTTGCTTATTGTTCAGAGTTGGAACGAGCAGGACTCGGAATAGAACTAGACGCTGATTCTGCAGTGCTATCAGCCGCAAACGGCCAAATTGTGGCTGAGGGTGGTAACAGTGAATGGACTTCAGATAGTTTCGTATTAGTGGGGGATGGTACTGATGCTACTGCTGCCCTAGCAGAAATTGGTTTGTCAGATCGCGCAGTTGCAGTTATGCATGTAGATCCAGCTAGGCCTTTAGATACACAGAATCATTCACTTGATGAAATGGAACCTCCAATCTCTACTTTGCTAAATAAATGGGCAGAGCATTTTGTCGTAGGAAGTAGAGGCCCAGCGATTATCATTGACCTTTCCCCAAGGTTATTGGATACTCAGCAAAAAGAAATTGAAGAACTTCTTCTATCGCATTGGCCCGACTCACCTATTACGTGGGAATGGGTTTCAACAGGCCGTGGTAGAATTGACCGCCTTACAATTTGGTTTGGTGCGGCCGCAGAACCAGCAACGCCTGCTAGAATGCTAAGACTACTTTCAGATGGGTCTGTCGTCAGTTTTGCAGGCCGAGCAACAGAAGCAAAGAGGTCATCATCTGTTATCCCCGTAACTGGAGAATGGTTAACAATTGTTGATTCTGCTCTGTTAGCATCGGGACTACAAGCACAATGGTTACGGGAAGCATTACCCGCAGAATCAACGAGGCATTGGGTTAGAATTTCTGGACGCAGGCCCATGTTGCTTTCTAGTGAACCACTTCATATGGAGAAATCAATAGTCAGTGCATTTGTTTCATCAACAGGACAAGTCATTAGCCGTTTGAAAGTTGAACCAACTGTAGAGAACATCTCTCCAATTCTTGTTTCAGCAAATTTTGCATACCTTTCTAGACTCACACTCAGATGTAAAATGGACCCATCAGCCCAACCAAAACTTCAGGGCAAATTAGATCACGGATTGAAGGATTATCCACGAGGAAAACCAGGTTTTCTTGCCGATGTTGAAACTGATGGTGGGTATGCTTGGTTTATCTGTAAAGAACCGTAAAATTAAGCCTATTTCCTTCATTTCATTGATAAATCCATTCTTTGAAAATAGTCTCTTTTTTATAGGGGGGGTAAGTCGCGGAGCCGCTACATAGTAGCCACTGGGCAACTGGTGTACTCGGGGGAACCGAATAATGGCAAAAATAGACGAGAGTCAGTTAGGCGACGATTTCAGATATATTCTGAGACTTGCAATGGCTGATGTTGATGGAATGAAACCGATTGGCTTGGGCCTAACTTCAATTGATGGAGTTGGTCAGAGAACTGCAATCGCATTATGTGGTTTAGCCGATATAGATGCAAAGAAAATGGGTGGACTTCTGTCAGATAAAGATATTGATTCACTAAAGGAAGCGATTGAGAATTACCCAACCGCTGTTCCACTTTGGATGTTAAACCGTCAAAGAGATTTACATTCAGGCGATGAACTACATTTGTTTTCACAAGATGTCAAGATGGTCCAGAAGGAAGATATCGACAGACATCGTGCTGTCAAGAGCTACCGTGGTGTACGCCACGCAATTGGTGGCAGAGTAAGAGGGCAAAGAACACGTTCGAACAACCGTAGTGGATTGACACTTGGTGTTCAGAGGAAGAAGTGAGGTGTGAAGTATGGGACATCCTAAGTTTAGTCGAAGAGTATGGCAAGGCCCCAAACACCCTTGGCAGTCCGAGAGGATTGATGAGGAGCGCACCCTCATTTTCAACTATGGTTTGCGTAACCACAGAGAAATCTGGAAGGCACGTAGTAAACTGCGCCGATGGCGTTCTAACGCGATGAAGTTGATTGCAACATCCGATTCAGGAGATGATCACGTTTCCCGAGAGAAGGCTGATTTGATAACTTCGCTACATCGCCGAGGAATGCTTCCCGAAGGAGCAACTCTTGACGATATCCTTCGTCTTAATGTAGAACACGTACTGGCTCGCCGTCTACAATCACAAGTTTACTACAAGGGATTCGCTTCAAGCATGAAGCAAGCAAGACAACTACTCATTCATGGCCATATATCAGTTGGTGACCAAGTAATGACAGTTCCAGGATATACAATTACTAGAGAAGAGGAAGATACACTACAATACAGTATTCAATCATCTCTTCATGATTCAGCCAAGAGAGCCGGTGACAGCAAAAAGAGTGGTATTGCAACAGGTGAAAACCACCCAATCCGTGTAGGTATTACTGAGATCCGTTCACAAGCCACATATGAAAATGAGGATGGGGAGAGTAGTTTGGAACTTGTAGATGGAGTCCCAACCGCTGAAGAAGTTCAACAGATTGCTGAAGCAGCTGAAGCTGCTCCAAGTGCAGATGATGTTAGTGGAGGTGAATCCTGATGTCTCGTAAGTGTATCATTAA
>CBFHYB010000007.1:0-30849 GCA_965659915.1 Candidatus Thalassarchaeaceae archaeon | reverse complement strand
TATTGAGGTTTGCAAGCAAAGCAGCCATCAAAATAACCGGAATGTTACTCGCATATACCAAACGAATCGGGTATTTTCCACGATGCCCTCTGACTTTTCCATGCGTCAACGGCAATTCCAATTTACTTGATTCGGCATACGCCACGACCAAGAATACAATAATCGACGAAAATAACGCGATCAGCGGATTCGCGTGATTAAGTAATATCAACTCAAATCCATTCTGCGAAACTAACTCAGAATTAGTTGCTGTTCGCAAGGTATAGAATATCATTGGTAACACACCTGACGGTGGATTTTGTACGCTGTAAGCACCTGCAGAAACCGGTAGTGGTGAAAGAGTACCAACGAAAGTTGATTGTGCCACACCAGCAGCAATGAATAGTGAAATACCAGACCCAATACCCCACTTACTGACCAGTTCGTCCATCAAGAATACAAGGTAGGAACCAATGAATAGTTGTGACACAATTAGTGCATTTGACCAACCCAAACCAAACATCGCAACGATGTTCTCGTGAGGGTCAAGGAACCCGTACACTTGTGGGATAGATTCGATAGGAATCATCAATAGAACGAGAATCTTCTGAATTCCTTGGTACAGTTGCTTGTCCTCGGAATCTTGTAAGTCAAGATTGATGATTTTTGCACCCGCGAACAACTGCATGACAATTGATGCAGTAACGATTGGACCAATACCCAAATGCATGATTGAACCAGAAGCACCAGCCATAATTGCTCGGAATGACGAGAAGATATCCATGGTGGAATCGGCTAATCCCCAAATCATGACGTTAGTCATCATGAAGTAAAGAATGAGGACGATTGTTGTGGTCATCAATTTCTGGTTGAAGCGAACGTGGCCATCTGGCTTGGTGATAGATGGGTAAACATCAACTAAACGCTTGAGAGCGTAAAGCCGACTACTTTCTTCTCCAGTGTAAACCAGACAGGCTAATGCCAATGCCGCACTTAATCCGAGTAAACCTATTCCTACGAATAGGAATCCAACTTGGCTATCATCTTGCAATGCCCAGAAGAATAACCCCGCCATGATTGAAAGCCACATCAGGAACTTAGCAGTAGAACCAATGAATTTGATTTGTTTAATTCCATCGGGAAGGTCTTTCTGAACTGCCCACAGAACCCAAGCAACGTAAGCTACCGCTACTGCAATCATTTGTGCAGCGTAAATCATAGCATCTCTATCAGCACCAAGAAGATCTTCTTTCTTCCACCAAAATAGAGCACCGAAATAAATGACAGACACGGCTGTTATGCCGAATGCTGAGGGCTTACGTACTGCCATATTTTCTCACGCCTTCCATTTCATCATTTCAGAATTTCTTTTTTGGGAGGGGTTTCACTCCTCTTCCCACTCGTCGTCATCATCGCCAGAAAGGGTGACTGAACCACCTGCGGCTTCAATCTTTTCAATTGCCTTCGCACTTGCATGCTCAACAGTTACTGAGATGGCTTGGTTGACTTGTCCGCTACCTAGCAACTTGTCAATTTGATAATCGCCTAAGTTTACATTTCCATCATCATCAGTCATGTCAGAAAGTTGACTGACATTTACTGTGACATGAACTGTACACAGAGAAGGGTCACGATTGAAACCGTGCATTCCCCAATGATTTGGCATATACTTGATTCGAGTCATGACACGGTGCTTGTTTAGACCAGCATTACCGCGTCCGCCTCTCTTACCTGCTCCACGTCCTGCTTTCTTACCTCGGCCATGGTAACGGCTTCGTCCTCGGAATTTATTTGTTCGTGATGGCATACTTTTCAACTCCTCAAATCATTCTCCCAGCAAGGTCAACAATTGCCTCACCGCGATATCCTAATGCCCCACCAACTGTGAAGTGGCGTTTGATCCCGCCCCATCCTTTTGATCCTCTAGGTGGGTGAAGTCTGAACACTGGCTTCATGTCAGTGATTGTCTTTGTGGATGAGTCGCCTGCAACTATTGATGATGCAAACTCCTTGATATTCTTGAAATCAGTCTCTGCTTTCACTACAGCATCTGTGATTGGCTTATCACCCATCAAACGTCCTCTTTCTGTGATGAGATTAGTGATTGTTGTTTCATCAACCTGCCCCCAGGTGATGTAATCCTTGGCCTTCTGAAGCATTCCAGCATAAACATCATTCTCAGGGATGAGAACAGCATGATTCACTCGAGTCAAATTTAAGTGACTCATCGTCTGTTTGATTGAACGCTCAATACCAATGTTAGAACGTACTCTAATTACTAACCAAGTCATTCGTTCACCCTACCTGTTGACATGAATAATTTTTTCTTTTGGTCAGCACTAACCTTGGATTTGTTGAGGTTTTGTAATGCATTGTAAGTTGCACGAGCGAAATTGATTGTTGTTCGGGTTTGTCCGTGGGTTCGTGAGTAGATATCGGTAACTCCAGCCAAACGAAGTACTACCTTACCCTTTGAACCGATGACTAGGCCCTTACCTGCTGGGGCTGGGATTAGAGTTACTCTCGTAGATCCTGCTCTTCCTGTAATCTTGAATGGTACACTAGAACCTGCACCACCACCTGATTCCCAAGAACCGTTTCCACGCATTACTGGGATGATGTTGAGTTTTGCATTGTCAATCGCTTTGCGAATTGTTGCTGCGACTTCCTTCCCCTTGACCATTCCAAGACCAACGTATCCGTTGTTGTTACCAACAGCGGCCATGACATTGAAACGAACTCTTCGTCCGCTGTCAGTCATACGCTGAATCATATTGACATTGATGACTTCATCTTCCAAACCTGGTAGTAGTGCGTCAACAATTTCAACCTCACGAATTGGCAAACGACTATTCATTGCTTGCTCAAAAGTTGTGATTTCACCATTACGAACCATTCGCCCTAGGCGTGTTTTTGGAGTCCAAGAGCGGAGATTAGCCATTGCATCATAACCACCCTTACGACGGCGATGACGGCCTTGTTCAACTTCTGGTTCAGGAGTGTATGCAAGTGCAAGACCTGGTGCTACTTCGGCTGTATCGGGTGCTGGTTGTTCTTCTGTCATTTATTCAGGCCCCCTTGATTGCCTTCTTGCTGGCTTCAACAGATTTTGCAAGTTTATCAGAAATGTGATTTCCTGCAATTCTGTCATCATCTGGTAAAATTTCTTCACCATGTGGAATTTCAAGTCCGCCATCTACCATTCCCTTGAGGGCGGCGAAAACTCGGTTTCCTTTGGTTGAAGCACCTAGACCAATGTCTAGAACTGCGCTTCCATGACCAGCTGCGGTTGCTTTCTTTGCTAATGCCATTCCTGCAATGTAACAAGCAGGAACTGATTTTCGAGATGCATCCTTTGGCCACTTGAAATCTGAAACTATTGATGCACCAGTTGCTGCAGCAATTACTTTGTCACCATTAGGATCGTAAGTAACGAGTTGGCAAATCACTTGAGTATTGGTTACACGAACTACAGCTCTTGGCTGTCCCCCTCTTAGTAACTTGAGTCGGCGTCGGTAATCTGTCAAACCGTGTTCACGGCGAGCATATTTGCGTCTCTGATTCTTTCCGTGTGCCATTATTCATCGCCTCCAACTTTGATGCCATCGAGTTTCATATTTGTCTTCATGTGAGCAATACTACGGTAGGAGTTACCCTTTGCCTTACGATAGTAGTATCGATATTGGCTCGCTTCTAATGTTCCATCATCACGCATCTCTTTGAGAACTCGGCGCTGTGAACGAATAGTTCGCATCCAGCGCTGCTTTCGTGGGAAACGTGCGTTTGCAGTTCCACTTCTCTTACCTTGTCCTTTACGGCGTCCTTTTGCTCTCTGAGCAGCGGTTTTGTTAGCCCGCACACGACTGGTTCCCTGGACTGGCTTTGCCTTAATGTAGCCCATTTCAATCAATTCGCGAATGTCTTCCTTTTGGACAGCACTACTTACCTGTTCGAGGTAGTTATCGTTGATCCAAACTCGGTTTAGACCAACTTCTTGGCCTAGTTGTCCTGAAAGGATTTCCGCTGCTAATCGCTTCTGGTTACTCAACTGCATCAGATATTCCTCCTTCTGTTTAAGACTCGAATACCTAATTCGTCGGCCTTTTCGTGAATTGCTGCTCGCTTTCGGTTTCCTACTCGCTTGCCTATTCGTGCTGCTTCGACTTTAGGGTCAATCTGGTCAAGGTCATCAGGTCGGTGGACCATGATTTCACTGAATCCAGATGGGTGAAGGCCGCGTGCTTCTGCAACCTTACCAAAACCAACTCTAGCCATTGGAGTACGCCATCTCTTGTTTTTGCGTTGCTTACTATCCATACCCTTGGGCTTTCGCCATCCAGTTCTAGACAATCGCTTGTATCGGTACCACTCTTGGCGGCGGAAAGCAGGTTGTTTCTTGCTTTGTGCTGAACGAGTTGCTAGGGCTTCTTTCGTTGCATCACTAAGTTCTGGCTTCTGTCGTGCAACGTGAATCATCTCTTCATCGTCCCACTCCTCATCGAAATCATCGAAGTCATCGTCATCAACATCTTCGGAGACATCATCAACAGATTCAGTAGCAACTTCTTCAACTTCTTCAGTTGAATCGCCTGCACCTTCTTCTAATCGAACTATCAAGTCAGCCTTCTTACCTGAAACAGGTAATCCAGCTTCCCTTAGCAATTCTTTCAGTTCTGCAACTGTCATATCACTATATTCAGACATACATCATACCTCCTCAGTTTGCCCCCTTCGAGACAATGTATACTCCATCTTGGAAAATTCTGCGGTCACGGTGGCGTATCTTACATGAACGCTCAATTATTGCCGCTGTTTGACCAACTTTCTCTCTGTCAACTCCAGAAACAATAACATCGCTCTTGTTTTCAACCCTGACTTGTACCTCAGTTGGTGTCCACTTGAGGTCTGCGACCCTGGGTACTTTCTCACCAAATAAATTCTTGATTTCAAATGATGAGCCATTTACGACCATAGTCATTGGGAAGTGAGAGTAAACTGCCTTGAGGCGGTACTCAAAACCATCTGTAACTCCTGTCATCATGTTATTGATGTGAGCCCTCCAAGTACCACATATCGCCTTTTCCTTGCGTCTTGGTAGTTCACATTGGACCACTACATCGTCACCATCCAAAGATACGTTTACTTTGGTGTGGGAAAACTCTCTTGAGGTTGATCCATTTGGACCTGTCAAAGATAAGGTATCCTCGTCAATAGTTGCTGAAACTCCCTCTGCGAGAGGCATTAGATGAATAATCTGATCTAATTTCACCATAGTAATCACCTCAGAACACGTAGGCCAATAATCGGCCTCCGATTGAACCCTCCTTAGCATCATAATGGTGCATTACACCTTGATTTGTAGTCATTAATAGAAGGCCGAAATCTTGAGCAGGAAGGTATCTTGACTCCCACTTATCAAATTCTGCCCACTTCACAGCATGGCGTGGTTTGATGACACCGCACTTGTTGATTGCACCAACCAACTCGATTCTGTAACCGCCTCCGCGACCATTCTCTATCTTCTCATATTCGCCAATGTAGCCCCGCTCAGACATAATGCCAAGAAGGCTTCCAAGCAGATTACTCGCTGGCTTTACTGTAACTTCGTAGTGTCCGGCTTGCTCAGCATTGAAAATGCTTACAAACGCGTCATTTAATGGATCAAATTGCATATCTTCATCCCTCCTCAACTGTACTTCTTGAATCCTATTTCCGGCGCGATATCCCGGAAGCACTGGCGACATAATCGAAGACCATGCCGGCGAATCATACCTCTTTTACGGCCACACCGACGGCATCCCGACTCACGACCAATACGAATTCCTGCATCTTTTCCCATCTTCACTCCTCCAGTAGTGTTAATCCGAACTGTTCCTTGAACCAAGTTTGTCCCTCTGCACGTGTAACACGATGAGATATAGGGACCTTTGCCTTCAAACGTCTGCGCCGACTAACCCTGTGACCTGGCCTCTCAAGTACGACATTGATGTCCATACCAAATATTCCAATATCTGGGTCATATTTCATTTCAGGGAAATCTGTGTAATCAGCAATTCCAAAGGACAGATTTCCTTGCATATCAATATTGTAAGCAGGTAGAGTCTTTTCTCGAACCCAGAAAGCATCCTCAAGGAACTTCTTGATCTTTTCAGGGTCTCGTATTGTAACCTTACATCCGATTGGAGCACCTTCGCGAATCTTCAATTCACGGTTTGTGGTTTTTCCAATTGTTCGAACCGGATTACCATCAGTAATCAAAGATAGAACTTGTTCTGCAAGTTGTAATCGGGAACCACCTTCACCAACACCAATGTGGCATGTGACCTTAGTAATTCGAGGCTCTAGCATAGGGTTAGCATTGCTCATTCACCCACCTCCGGTAAATTTGTGTCACCAATTACGAATACATTTCTTTCAACCGTTCCAAAATCGGTGAAGGATACTTCGTTTTCCATGCTTGAGCGCTTAACAGCTAAACTCTGAATTGCAGTGATTGTACCAACGTGACTACCACCTACTAAGTAGGCGTTCGTGCCATCAGCAAATGGTACATGAGAGATTATTTTCTGGTCTGGTAGAGAAATTACTAGACTATCTCCTGTTTTGTAGAGATTCCCATCATCTGCTAGAATGTTTCTTCCGTCATGAAGGTTATACTGAGTAACTCCTCCACGCACTGTGTTCTTTCCATTAACTCTGCAAACCTTTGATTTTGCATCTTTTGCTGAAATTTTAGGGTATCGTAGAGTCCCACTTTGGTCGAGAATACAACGGTAGTTTTGATCACCAATTGTAAGGACATCCATTAGTCCAACACCTCGGTCAGCACTCTTTGGAACTTTGCCATCAACCATTAGTTCACGAGTTGCAAGCATACGCTTGACTTCACGCTTTGTTTGGGCTAACCCAAGTTCGTCACGAACAACAACAGTCAATGACATGCAAAGGTCAAGCGGATGACCACAAGGGTCTGGCTTGGAAATCCAAACAGTAGTCTTTCGTGCACCTGCCCAACTTCGAGGCATTGCCAATCGCTTCTTGTGATTTGCACTCATTATTCATCGCCTCCGTTTCGCTCTTCCAATTTCTTCAAGCGTACAACATCGCCATCATCAATTTTAGTGACAACAACATTAGATGCATGTAGTGGAATTCCTTCAGCCTTACTTTCAGCAGTTGAATGGCTAACGCCTTCTACAAAGATACGCCCTGTTCTAACATCAACTCCAATGACATTGGCTTCAATCCCTTCCTTGCCGCGGGTGCCACCAAGACGCTTGCCACCCTCATCCTTGTCATGACCAGGGTTACCCCAGTCACCTCTGTGTACAGAAACAACGTCACCAACTCGAATTGTGACATTACGGACATTAGGGAATGCTGGGTCAAGGCAGCGAGCACGTATGCGCTTGCGCTTGGTGTGAATCGGCGCTTTTGCTGCGTTCTTTCGCTGCTTGTTTGGTTTCGTACTACTCATCATATCACCTCAAACAATCTGTTTCGCAGTTGCTGCGATCCTTGGCCATCTTTCTGCTGATTCACGGGAAACAGGTCCCTTGATATCAGTTCCAATCAATTCTCCACGCTCGTTAGATACTAACACACACGCATTGTCTTCGAATTGAACACGTGTGCCATCTGAACGAGAATATGCACGCTTCTGACGTACTACTACTGCGCGGAATACTTGTCGGCGGCGTTCTGGAGTTCCTCTTCGGACTGTGACGTTAATCATATCACCAACACCGGCTGATGGATATCGGCGAGCAACCCCACCGAGATTTAACACTGAAATCAACTGAACAACTTTTGCTCCGCTGTTATCAATACAGTTCATCTTTGACTCTGTTGGCAGACCGCGTGTTACACGACTTGAAATCCCCTTCATTCTGAATCACCTCTCTCAATAACACAGAAAGTCACTGTCTTGGAAATTGGTCGACATTCCATAATTCGCACCGAGTCTCCAATATTTACATCTCCAATACAACTTGGTAAGTGAGCTGAATAACGACGGGTTCTCTTCTCAATTCTTTCGAACTTCTTCATGTGACGAGTGTGCTGTCGCTCTACAACGATTGTTTGCAACATGCCAACTCTTGACACTGTTCCTTCAATAATCTGACCACGAACTCTCAAACTTCCATAGAATGGACAATTTGAATCGCCATCCCATTCGCCCTTAGGCTCTATCACGTCAATACCGATGTCTCGCATTTCAGTTCCTCCTGTATTTTCTTTGAATTCTGTCTTCTGGCCTTTGACAGACCATAGACCCAACAACAGGTTCACTGTTGTCAATTGTAAATTCGATTGTATCCTTAGCAAAAATGGACATTCCATCTTGCTCCTCAACTGTAACCGTATTTCGTGATTCACTAACCACAATACCTGAGCGACCTACTAAACTAGGATCAGTGGAAGATACCACTTCGAGAGTACGAGCTAACCATGATGTATGCCAGTGTTCCATTCAGCGCACCTCCACTTGGTAACCATTTTGCTGTAGTACTTTAGCGACCCTTTTCTTGTGATCTCCTTGAAGTTCAATGACTCTTCCTTTAACAGTACCACCACTAGCACATGAAGACTTCAGAGTCTTGGCAAGTTTGTTGATATCAATAGCAGTATCTTCTATTCCTTCTACTATCGTGACCATCTTACCATACCTCCTTCTAACAGTTGAAATTATTGCTTTTTGTTGCTCCTTTGCTATTTCTTGACAGATACATAATTCTTCAGGGAGGCCGCATAGATTGCAGATACTTGCCATTAATTTCCTACTCCTGTCTTGCTTCTAGCATCTTTGTTTTGAGACGAGCGATGCTTCTCTTCACTTGCTTGTATGCTCCTGGATTACTTGCTGAACCGCCCAGTGCTTGCTCTGCGCGCAGGAGAAGCATCTCCTCTTGCAATTCATTCAAGCGCTTCCTGCGTGCCTCAAGAGACATATTGTCAATTTCACGAGCAGTTAGGTGGGTCATTCAACCGCCTCCTCTTCTTGTGATGGTTCAGCATCGGTTGACTCTGCTTCTGCAGGTTCTTCCTCTGCTTCTGCAGGTTCTTCCTCTGCTTCTGATTCTGTTTCTTCAGAAGAATCATCATCTGACGATTCTTCATCAACTGCTTCTTGTTCTTCTTGCAATTTCTCAAGTGATGCCAGTTCTTCTGCTGCTTCCTCTTCTGAAAGTGATTCTTCAACAATATCTTCAGTGCCTTCTGTTCCAGCCATTGCTGGAGCAACATACGGCCCTAGACCTGCATCAATTCTGCTGATAATGTCAACTTCATGCGGTAATTTTGTTCCTGGCTTCATAATTGCAACTGTGCAACCAATGGTTCCAAGTTTTACAACAGCAGTACCTTGACCAACATCCATGTGTGTAAGTGCGGTCTCTCCACAATACTTGATGTGTCCCTTGAGGAACTTTTCAGTACGGTGTCGTGAACCTGTTAATTTACCTGCAATGATGACCAGGCAACCTTTTGCACCAGCCTCAATAACATTGAGAACACTGCTGTGACCGGCTCGGCGGAAGTACCAACCTCGCTCTAGAGCACTAGCCAACTTGCTTGCCATAACTTGAGCATTAAGTGCTGGATTCTCAATTTCTTCAACCTGTAATTTTGGATTTTCTAAATTGAAGTCTGTGCGGATACGGCGCTGAAGTTCATTGATGACTTTTCCACGGCGGCCAATTACCATACCAACTCTTTCAGCCTGCAAAGTGACCTTTGTGCAAATGGATGTATTATCGAAAGCGCGCTCAAAGTGTAATCCACCAAAACCAGCGCGCTCTGTTTCCTTTAGGAGGTATTCGCGCACCAACTGGCGCTCTACATTGCGATCAACGAAATGACGAATTTGATTTACTTTTGCCATTATTTATGTCACCTCAGAAATCTCCATCATCATCTGCATCATCGTCTCCAAAGTATTCAAGGAACAATTCAAGATTTACTTTGTAATGGTTAGATGCTGTTGCGCGCCCACGCGCACGAGGGCGCTGATGACGAGCAATCTGTCCACGGTGTGCAGCCAGATGAGTGATTAGCATCTCTTCTGCCTCAATATCTTCGTGATGTTGACGAGCATTGTCCATAGCACTTTGAATTAATTTGATGTATACTTGTGAAGCGTTTCTAGGATATCGACCAGGACCCATCTTTCCTTTTCGGTGCCCAGCCATAGTGTTACCACCACGACCTTTGCGGGAGCGCACAACATAGGGTACTGCCTTTTTCTTAGCGATTACATCCTCTAGGAACTCAATTGCTGAACCAGCATACATACCCTTCAGTTTGCGAGCGATTTGGACACAGTGCTTGTGATGTACATCTACACCGGTCACACGTGCGGTTGCTAGGCGATTACCTTCCAAAAACTGGGTGTAGCCAGATTGCGGTTTACTTCTATCTCTGCTCATCCTTTTCACCTCACTTCAATGCCACGTGCTTACTTGACCGGGTAGCACCAACACCAGGGCCTGTGTGTACAGGCTTACGACGAGTTAATGCAAACTCGCCTAGATAATGACCAAGCATCTCAGGCTGAACTTCGATATTAACGAAATCTCGGCCATTGTAGATTCCAATTGACTTACCAACCATAACTGGTAGAACTGGCATATCTCTACGATGGGTACGAACTACCTGTTCGGCTTCTGCTTCTGTGATTCGCTCTAAGAAATGTTCACATTCACGTGGAAGACCACGATCTAGAGAACGGCGAACACGTGAAGGTACCAACTCAATGATGCTGACTTGGTCGGAACCATCCTCAGGTGGATAGAGTGGCATTTGCTGCAACTCTGGGATTGTGTAACCTCGATAGGTGAACTCTCGCTTTCGGCGTTCTGCCACACCCATCTTTCTCTTTCTTGCTGCACGGCGGACCGCCTTCGGCTTGCGGAATCCCTTGCTCTTTCTTCGTGCCATGAATCATCACTCCTTCTTTTTCCCTCGCATCTTTCCAGTGCGACTTGGCGCAATGTGCCCGACCTTCTGACCTGGTGGTGCAGTGCGCGCGATTGAATTTGGTCCGTGAACCGCCTGATGGTTACCTCCACCGTGGGGGTGGTCAACTGGATTCATTGCCACACCGCTAACTGTAGGGTAGAGTTTACCACGAGCCTTTGCCTTGTAATGTGCCGCTCCAGCCTTCATCAGAGGCTTTTCTGAGCGGCCGTGTCCTGCAAGGATACCAATGGCTGCACGACATTTTGCCGGCAAATCCTTCAGACTACCTGAAGGCATTCGAATTCTTACTCTGTCACCCATACGGGTTTCTAGAATTGCTGAATTACCACCACTACGGGCAATTCGGCCACCGTCACCAGGGCGAAGTTCTACATTGTTGATTGGTGTTCCTTCTGGAATCTGACCAAGTTCAGTGATATTACCGGGCTTTAGGCTGACATTGCCACCCATTGCGATCTCTTGGCCGACTGCAATCCCTTCGGTTGCAACCAAGTGGGTTTCACTACCATCTTCAAAACGAACCCTAACTAGGGGAGCGGTGTGAACTGGACTGTGAACTAGCTCCATCACTGTAGCCACTTCCTCTACACCACGCGGAATGCGTGACGCACCGGGGAAGCGGTGACTAGAAACCCTGTTCTTGGGGCTTGAACCTCTGCGTTGTGCACGAATACGTTTTCCCATTTCTTCACCACCTTAATCAGAAAGCACTCAACTTTTGTGCCGCTACATCCGCATCATATCCTGGCGCCATCTTGACGCTGGCATGCTTGCCAATCTTGGAAATACGGGTGTTTACCTTTGCTACCTTGACTTCAAACAGGCGCTCAACGGCCTCCTTGATGTCTGCCTTAGTAGCATCAGCATGAACAATAAATTCGAGGCGGTTGTTGTTCTCAAAGTATCCTTCTTCAACATCCGCTACTCGACGAGCCTCGAGAGTTTTCTCAGTAATCCAAGGCATTACGATAACTTTGTATGGATCCATTTCAATCACTCCAGTGCCTCAATAGCTGACTTAGTCCAAACTGTAAGGCGGCCCATGTCTCCGCCAGGTGCCAAGTCCTCTGCTGAGAGGTCCTTGGCAGCCACAACATCAACTCCAGAAACATTGCTAGCAGCCTTTGCTAGTCCATCTCGTTGTCCGACTACAAGTAAAATTGACTTTGGTGTTCGGCGACGGCGGCCACGCATTTTGCCCTTACCCGCACGAATGTTACGACCATTCTTTGCACGGTTCAAATCTGCACCAAGACCTAGGCCTTCCATCATAGCGATGAATTTGCGTGTTGAGTAAGTAAGAGGGATGCTTTCAACATCGTACTTCTCTTTCTTGCCATCGCGATCTTCGGAATATCCATCAATGATTACAGGGAATTTAACATCGTCCGAAAAGCGGTGACCACGGTTAGCCACTGTTTCAGTATTAGTTGTAGCAGCAATCGCAGAGTTGCGAGCTTGCTTGCGAACTTTTGAGTTAACTTTCATTGTCCAGTCTTTCTCGACCTTTGGACCATGTGCTCTACGGCCACCACGTGTGTGAGGATTTTCTGCACCAGTACTTTGACCAGTCTTTCTCATAATACGGGAAACACCTCTTCCCTTACCCCACCATTCAACGCTGTGCTTCATACCAGGTTGCGGGTTTCGGCGACCTTCGTGGCGGTTGTGCCCATATGGCTGACGACGGTTAGCACGAGCAGATTGAACTGCATCACGCACTACTTGAACTCTAATATCTGCAGAGAAACAGTCTGGCAATTCAATTGCCTTTCCTGCCTTAGCAGCAACAGAATAATGTTCTGAAAGTAAACCTGCTTCAAACTCTTCTTGGTCTACAGTGTTGACCAGATTCATCATCTTAACCTTCATCTTCAGACCCCCTGCTTGCTTGATGTACTGACGTAAGTAATGTCTACAGGATCCTGTGTCTTACGTGGACGAACTGATTCACGGAATCTTAGAAGGCGCTTGGATGGACCTGGAAGACTGCCTTGAACAATGATGTAATCGTTGGTAACTTCACCATATCTTAGGAAACCACCATCTGGGGTGACCTCATCTTCATCAGGAGAAGATATACGAATTACTTTCTTGTTGTACTCAGTACGCTGGTGGTAACCAGTTTGACCTGCTTGACGGATTGTCTTTCGAACATATCCTGTTCCGAAGTCACCCATATTTCCACCTTGACGGCGACGCTTGCTGTTCTTGTGGCTTAGGAGTTTAATTCCCCAGCGCTTGATTGAACCTTGCCAACCCTTTCCTTTGGTGACTGCGATAACATCAAGATCATTACCATTTGAAAATACATCTGAAACTTTCAGTGTTTGACCGAGTCTTTCTTCGGCCCATGCAATACGGCTAGTGATATCACTACCGTTTAGACCAAGTTCCATGATGTTTGGAGTCTTGGTTGGAATTGACTTAACCTTGGAGGGTTGAGTCGAGACAATTAAGCGGACTTCGCACAGTTTGCCCTTTTCTGCCATTTCCTTTAGAGCAGTGATGTGCTCTTCAGTTGAGTGAGAGTTGCGGGCTGGCACTCGGCGAACAAGGTTCGGTTGTGCTTCTGCGATTTCTTCGCCAGAAGCCCATGCCTCTCCAGCAGTTTGTTTGCCGTAGTATGTTTGGTGGTATCCACGGATACCGAGAATCTGTAATGGTGGGGTTTCCACAATTGTTACCGCTTTCCTGATTTCTTGACCTGCACTAGGACTACCAGGGTTTTCATCACGGATCAAAACGTGACTCATTCCTGCTTTGTATCCTGCGAAACCTTGTATTTTGACTTCACCATTGCCATTACTTGGCCAAGATTTGACTCGACCGGTCTGTCGACGGGCTCGCTTACGCGGGCCAAAAGCCATGCTACCTCGCTTGGGTTTCGATCTATCTCCCATTTGGGTTTCCTCCTCTTTTCGGTGGTATATTGCGACAAAGTAAGCCGCCGAAGCGGCGCAATGCCGGCTCTCACAGCAAAGGAGCCACCGTGACACGATTCGGATTTCAGAATTGATTTTCCGAGTTGTGGGTTGCTTGTTGCATAGCCCTCTGTGTCTGGTACCTCACTATGTGAGCGTCTCGCCGACCGACCTGCAATATATGAACCCCACCTATCAGGCAAATGAGATAATAAGGCCTCATGGCACGGTTTCAATGCTATTTGATTATACATTATTGTTATCAAATTTGGTATTGTTTTGCCACCATATTTGACATGATTTCAAGGATTCAATTCTTATAAAACGTGAGAATCATTTAGAACCGTGACCTCCGGGATTGATGTTCATGGCCGCTTTTATTGAGCATCCTCGCCTCTCTGCAGAGTCAGTAGAAGCTAGGGCGTATCAGATTGAAGCAGTAGCCGATTGTTTGGGTGCTCCAACGTTGTTGGTATTGCCTACAGCCCTTGGAAAAACTCCAATCGAATGGATGGTAATTGCAGAGAGACTTCATACAGTAGGTGGAAGGGCCTTGATTATTGCACCAACAAATGCACTGGTGAACCAGCATTTTGTAGATTTAAAAGCAGTAATCAAAAATCAAAAAACAGATGATTCCATAACCTCTATGACTGGCTCTATAGATTGGCGGAAGCGTCAGAAACGTTGGGCTGCTGCTGAAATCATAGTTGCAACCCCACACGTAATTCGGAATGATGTAAATCGAGGTTCAATTGACCTATCAGATGTGACCATTCTTGTAGCAGATGAAGCTCATCATTCAACGGGAAAACACTCTTCCGCAGAAGTAGGAGATCTGTATCTACAGTTTGCAAATGACCCCTTAATTTTGGGTGCAACTGCAAGCCCTGGTTCAACTCGTGAACAAGTTGAGGAGGTGTGTAACCGACTTGGCTTGAAACGTATTCACTCTCGGTCCGCAGAAAACGCGTTGTTAGCCCCATATGCTGCTGGATTACAAGTAAAAGAGGTGTTTGTTGATGTTGATGATGGATTAAAACTGATGGCAGCGCCTTTGCAAATGTGGTTAGAACATCTCGTTGACCAACTTCGAAGGTTGGGCTACCACGTGCACTCTGGGCGGGCAACGAGCAGTCAATTGAATGAAACACGTGGGCGAATTCAGGGAGCAATTGTTAGGGGAGAGGGGTTGGCATACAATGCCGCTAGGCAATGTGCTCAAGCACAAAGACTCCTGAATCTTATCGGTTATCTCCTCAGCCAAGGTGTGGCAGCATCCAGAGAATATCTTGGCCGTGTTAAAAATTCAGGTGAAAATGGTGACAAGGGTGCGTCTGCATTCTTCAATGACAGTCGTATCACTGAATTATTTGAAAATTTGAAAGTAAGTCCTGAGTTACATGAGAAGGTCGGAAAAACTGTAAATTTAGTTCTAGACCAGTTAGATGCTCACCCTGAAAGCCGCGTCATCATCTTTGCTCACTTCCGCGACACGGTAAATGAAATTGTGAAACGCTTAGAAGAATCAGAACATGCAAAACCAGAACGATTTGTTGGACAGGCAAGCCGAGATGGAAGTGCTGGAATGACACAAAAAGCCCAACTAGAAGGATTGCAAAGATTCAGAGAAGGAAAATGTAACGTTCTAGTTGCAACATCTGTAGGAGAAGAAGGGTTAGATGTCCCAAGAGCTGATCTTGTAGTTTTTTATGAACCGGTTGGAAGTGAAATCCGCACGATTCAGAGGCGCGGCAGGACCGGAAGGCATCGGGCTGGGACTGTTCATATCCTAATTGCCAGAGACACTAGAGATGAGGGTGCTCGGGCATCAGCACTTTTTCGTGAGAAGAAGATGAAACAAGCGATTGATAGAGTTAGACGAAACATGGGGCGTCCTGTTGATGATAAACCAGTTGAATTGTTGAAGTCATTCAAAGTCAGACAAAATGGAATTATTGGCTCTGCTCACGCATTTATGATATCTGAAATGGAACGCTTAGCGCCTGAACTAGGTGAGCAAACATCCCGCGTCAGCACAACTGTTGAAGGCCAAAATCCAGACACTAATGTTGGCGACAAACAGGATGATAAAAAAGGTAAGAAATACAAAAACGAACCTTCAAGACTACGCCCAAGAGGGCAAACTGGACTCGATTCATTCCCCTCATCTGCACCGATATCCACTATCAAAGATGAGCAAGATGAAACTAAGATTGATGAGCATGACTTAGATATTGACGAAAATATTGCCAAACTAGCGGTTAGAGCGGCTGAAGATATCGTTCAAGCATTAACAACAGAAGCAGTTGACCCTCTAGCCCACGAAGCAGATATCCCCTGCAGAATTGTTGTGGACCATCGTGAACTCAATACTACAATTGCTGCGACTCTTAGACTACAAGGAGTTGATGTTGATGTACAAACCTTAGCAATAGGTGATTTTCAAATTGGTGACAGAGTGGTTGTTGAGAGAAAGCGTGTACGAGATTTTGTTGATTCTCTTTTGGATGGCAGGTTACTCGAACAAGCACACCGATTGATTGCCGCTGCCCCGCGTCCACTTTTATTGATTGAAGGCGGGGGTCTGTTCACACAAAGAGCAGTGCACAACAATGCATTGATGGGCGCATTGGCAACTTTGACGATTGACTTAGGACTTCCAGTAGTCACCACTCAAGATGGAGAAGAAACTGCGCGGTTCCTTATCATCGCCGCACGCCGTGAACAAGCATTGCTAGGTGCATTAACAAAAGAAGCAAGAGAGCGCATGAAGTATGATGATGAACTAAAAACACCAAATCTATGGTTTGAAAACCAAATACCAGGTGGAAGTGGGTTAGATGAAAAAACAACAATTGATGCAGCAGAGTTGATAATTGATTCAGGATTGCAAACTGAACAAAAAGTCATTTTAGATGCATCAAAAGAAGGTGTATTAGACCAGCGAGATAAACAAGAAAAACAAACAAATAAACTCTACCTTCTTGAATCTCTTCCAAATATTGGCCCAACAACTGCAAAGCGTTTACTAGATCATTTCAAATCTATAGAGGCCTTGACTCAAGCGGACGAAGCAGCACTTTGTCAAGTGACTGGAATTGGGCCAAAAAGTGCTCGAACAATCTTAGAAGTCTTACGAGACTAGACATATTTCAGTTACCCATGACGAGTACTCTAGTCTTCAACTGTGCATACCTATCGTTGTAAGCACCAAGTGCAAAAGCGATTAGTTCAGGTAAATGTATTGCAGGCATCTCTACATCGCTACCAGACACTCGTCCAGCCTTTACTTGGTAGGAATCAAGATTAATGTGAGAAAGTGGACAAGCAGATGCCATAACACGTGCGCCCTCACTCTTTGCATCAGAAAGAACTGAGGCTGTCATTTTCAGTGCACTCGATTCCTCAGATAGTAAGGATGGGAAACCGACACTTTTCGCTTTACTGTCATAATTAACCGGTTTCCCGCCCAAAGCTTCAATCAAATCTTCAAAGTAATGTGGGTCGTAAATATCGTCTTCCCCACAGGCGCCATCCTGTTGCATTACTGAACCATAATACCCCGCCACAGGAAAATCGATCGGGTTTTTCACTGCGGCTGAAACGACATCTAAGCCAATATCCTCCACTAACACATGGAGTAGATGGCGCATTTTCATCGTACCCTCAAATCGTAGGCCACAAATTGATTCCAATTGTTCATTCACTCGCTCACGCAAATCAACATCAGTCGCTAATTTGATGAAATCTTCTGACATGTTTCCTTGGCAACTAGCACAAGGAGTAAGTACATCCAAACCTTGAGCCTCGGCCTGAGCAAATGTTCTCGCATTCAGCGCGATTTGTAATTCCCAATTTGCTTGTTTGATGACGCCAGCACCACAGCACGAAGCGCCATTGAGTGGAACTAATTCAATATCTAAAGCACGGGCCAATGCAAGCATGGCATCTTGTACTTCTCTAGCGGAATTAAGAGTCACACATCCCGGGAAATATGCATACCTAATTTTTGCCATTTCAGAACCTCCTGTCGAATTTATTGAAGATAGCAACCACCTCGTGGTGGTCATCTACTGAAGAATTAATCATCTTAGGCATCTTACCTACGCTTGCTGGCGGCACAGCCAATGCCTGTAAATCTCTAATCATTGGACCACCGGTTCTAGTGAATCCTAACAGCATCCTAGGGAGAACACCGGAGATTGCGTTTTTCGCCATCCCAAATGGACCGAGAGTTGCGCCTGCCAAAACTGTCTCGTTAAGTCTCCCAGAGAGTTTCACTGTTTCAGAAAACCACCAAACGTGCTTCCCATGACGGCCTGTGAATCCACTATCTTGAAGGGTTTTTCTTTTGGCCTCTAACAAACTTGTTCCAGCCCCATCCCAAGCTCTTCCAGATTTGTAGATTGAACTCAAATCAGCCTCAGCCTTGATTCCATTTTCAGATTCAATTGTAGCCAAGTATCCATCTTTTCCTTTTTGTGATGTTCGAGGATCATTGTAGCGAGCCCAAAGACGAGAGATGACTGCTGGCCCGATGTATGAACGGTTGTGAGGTACTGTGTCACTCGAAGCATGGAGTAACTGACAACTTGGGAAATCTGACGCGCTGTGAAGCGTTTCTGCTGTAACAGCATCCATTGTCCCAATGATTCCTTGGGAAACCTTGGTTCCTTCACGGGTTGTAGCGTGCATCCATGGCTTGCTGTTAGCAAGGTGAATCTGGTAATCTGAATGGTCAACGGCTAAATCACGAATTACATCAAATCCTGAAAGTGGGTCAATACGGAGTGAGCATTCACCATCTTTATCTCTGACAATTTCTGAGATTGCTACTCGACCTGGTAAAATATTCCTGCCATTTGCTGAAATGGCAGTGGTTGGGTCATCTGCATTGCCATCACGGAAAGTTAGACTGCCATCTTCGGTTGCCTTCAGCAAACGAAGTAACTCCAACACGCTAACACTTCCTGGAACTGCACAGCGCCAGATATCGTGACCGGATTGACCAGATTTTGGATCGTAACGGAAAACTCTGGCGTTAACTTGAATTTCCTCCCCGACCAACTCAGGAATATCAAACGCTGAACCTGCTGCTGCCTTCTTAGAGCCGCCTGCAGCCTTCTCTTTGAGAGCCGCAACCATCTCCTCGTTGAAGTTGCCATCACCATCAACTGCGCCCATATGTGCCAATGCATCTGCTAGCCAAGCATCAGCCATGGCATCATAATCAACATCACAATCAACTCTAGGCGTGATTCTATTTGCACCTACCTTTTCGAACCACCCATCCCAATCAATTCCTGATTGACAGAAGAATTCGTACGATGTATCACCTAAAGAGCACACAGAAAAGTGGCTTCCCGATAGTGAAGGCGCACCATCTGCATTAGCCGCATTCCACAGATCTTCGGCGTTATCGGGCATTTCACCCTCGCCCCAAGTACTGCAAACTACGAGTATTCGCTGATAACCTGCTAAATCACCGATTTGAATCTCATCCATTCCTTTAACCGTTGCTTCCAATGAATAATTACCTGCTAATTTGCCAATCTTTGCTGCTATCGCTTCAGAATTACCAGATTGTGAACCAGATAAAACGAGAACAGAGCGATCACCATCTATTGATGCCTCAACAGCAGCAGGTGTTTCAACTGGTTCAACCACCTCAGCTACAGACTCCTCTGCTTCTGCTTCTGAGGCAGAATCGCCGTCGCCTCGAACTTCAACCATGATTACATCAACAGGACATCCTCCTGCAGCATCCTGGATTGCCTCTAAATCCAAACCAGATTTCAATGTTGATTTTGTCACTTCATTCGTGTCAAATCCACCATCAGTTCTGGAATCTGCCATGATGTAACAGGTATCATCTGTTACCTTGAAAACTTCTGGATACTCTTCCTCGCATGCATCACAGGTGATGCAGCCATCAGCAATCCAAACTACAACTTCCGACATGCTGACACCGACCCAGCCTAGGCTGGGTGCTTTGCTCGACCGTAGGTCGATTATTGAACATACCGCGCAGACTGCATCTCGCATTCTCTCTAATTCATCTCAAATGAGTAAATGCAGAACATGTAACGACGGCTTGTTGCCTTCGCATCACATGTCAAAATCCATGCCATCCATTCCGCCTCCTGAGACGGCTTTGGATGATATGACATCATCAATTCTTAGAATCATTACAGCAGTTTCTGTAGCACTTTGAATCGCTTGTTCAACAACCCTTGTTGGTTCAACCACTTGTGCAACCTGCATATCCATGACCCCACCTTCAAATACGTTAACACCGAATGTTGTTTTTCCTTCAGCGTGAGCCTTTCGTAATTCGATAATTGTGTTTACTGGGTCAAGTCCGGCGTTTTCTGCAAGAGTACGAGGGATTACCTCAAGAGCTCCGGCAAATGCCTCAATGGCCATCTGTTCACGGCCACCAATACCTTCAGCATATATTCGCAAATCACGACTCAATGCAGCGAGCACGCTTCCACCTCCAGTAAGAACGGAACCATCTTCCCAAGCCACACTGATAACACCGATTGCATCATCAAAAGCGCGGCGTAATTCATCAACTACATGCTCTGTTCCACCACGAAGCAAAACAGACACACTCTTTGCTTCAGGGCATCCAGTAATGAAAACCATATCTGAGTCGCCAATTTTTCGCTCCTCTACCTTGGCTGCATTTCCAAGGTCACCCTTTGCGAGGTCGTCAATATTGGTCACAATACGTCCGCCAGTTGCCTTTGAAAGTGCTTCCATGTCACTCTTTTTGGCTCTGCGGACTGAAAACAACCCAGCCTTAGCAAGATAGTGTTGGGCGATGTCGTCAATCCCCTTCTGGCAAACTAAAACATTCGCCCCAGAGTTTTGCAACTTCTCTACCAATCCTTTCAGATAGTTTTCTTCTTCTTCCAAGAATTTTGCTAACATACTTGGGTCTGTAATCTGAATTTTAGCATCAACTTCAGTTTTCTTCACTTCAATTGCGCTGTTCACTAAAGCAATTTTTGCATCAGTTACAGCTCTTGGCATTCCAGGGTGAACTCGCTCTTTATCCAAGATTATTCCATCGACTAAGGTACTTGCTTTGATTGAACCGCCTTGGCGCTTTTCTACTTTGATATCATCTAATGATACTGCTCGCTCACCATCATCTTCCCTACCAACTGATTTCACTGCTTTTACACTGATATCAGCCAAAAATGACTTGACTGCCTCAGCACTTTTCCCAGTAAGTGCAGTCTTTGCAACTTCTGCTAGGGTATCCTCATCCGCTACTGAAATAGAGTGGCTGTCAAGTAATTCAACTGCCCTCTCTGCTGCCAATCTAAAACCGTGGCATATCACAGTAGGGTGAACGTTTTGATCAATCAAATCCTCACTTCGCTTGAGTAACTCCCCTGCGATAACAACTGCACTGGTGGTACCATCGTAGCAATGTTGCTCCTGTGTTTTTGCAACCTCAATAATCATCTTAGCAGCCGGGTGCTCAATATCCATCTCCTTCAGGATTGTAGCACCATCGTTTGTGATTACAACATCGCCCATGCTGTCAACCAGCATCTTATCCATTCCTTTTGGTCCAAGAGTAGAACGAACTGCATCTGCAACCGCTTTTGCAGCCGCGATGTTGTTACTCTGGGCGCTCTTACCTCTAACTCGGTCAGTTCCGTCTTTGAGAATGAAAATTGGTGCTTGTCCGTTATACACTTCAGCCACTTCCGGTATATTCGCCCCTATGGGGCGGGCTTGCGACCCGCGCCCTCCTCTTAAGGGCAACCGCTCACTTGACAAACGAGGAAGTCATGAAAAATCAACTATTAAAGTCAAAATCGGCAAAATAGCCTCTCAATCAGAATCAATCCGAGAGATGGTTTACTTGAGTCCCTGTTGTTCTAGGTATTGCTCACCGTAATGTACCCACTGAGTCATATCCCAACCATCTGGTAAACCCCCGGGTGGTAAAGGCGGTGCACCATCAGGTACTACTTCACCGGCTGGAGGTGCAGGAGGACTACCTGCTGGTGGGCTACCTGCTGGTGGACTACCCGCTGGAGTTGTTGTCATCTGTTGCTCAAAGATATCTGCGGCCCCGCCATAAGCCGAATTTGCTACTTGATCTGTGACTGGCAATGATGGAGCTATCCCACCCACTGGTACATCTGGTGCGGCTGGCATGCTACCATATGTGTCCTCCAATTGTCGCTGATATCCCTCTAGAGAAAGTATCTCATCCTCTTCACGATTTGTTGACAATACGACTTTGACTAGGACTGCAATCAGAGCAATTATCACAAATCCTCCGATGATAAATGCAATGATATTCACAACCCCGATACCACCATCGGCCTCAGCGTTTGCGCCACCTAAAGAGTCCCGAATCACTTTCACTTGAACAACCGTTTCTGAAACATCATCATCACCAGTTGCTATCACCGTGATATTGAACAACATTTCATCTTCTGGCATGTTCAAAAATTGGGTCTCTGTTAGAGAGAATTTGATTGCGGCGGATCTCTTCATATCTGGGTCAAGGACAAATGAGGAATCTTCGCTTTGTACTCGTACAGAAGAGAACTGACGTGCATCCCCAGGGTCAACATCAAGGCGGATGAACTGTGAGTTTGTTGGATGACGATTGTGGATTGTCAAATTTGCCAAAATCCATCCTTCAGCATCAATAGTAACCATTGTACCGGGAGTTAAATCAATCCATCCTTGACTACCAACTTGGAATGTCGCAGAACCGGCTCCACCTGCAACACCTCCAGACTGTACTGAACGTGCTGAAACCACCATTTCTAAGAGGCCGTTTGTACCAATATCAAATGAATACTGAACGGTGATGTTCACCGATGTACCTTGTGCTACAGAAGGAGGGCTGTTAGGGTTGTATTGGTCACTCTGAATAACTTCAGCATTCATCCCAACTGGCGAATCTATTTCAATTGTAAATTCATCATAATCATTACCATTGTTAGTAACTTCAAATGAAATTGTCTTGACATCTGCACCGCCTTGGAATGTCTGTCCGCTCATATCAACATCTTCAACATTGATTAGATAAGTTGGCTCAACTATCAATTCAACCTGTGCTAATTTGAAGAATGAAGCGTTTTCCTGTGATGATGCTCTAACAGTCAGGAAATATGTATCCGGCCTAATACCATACGGCATTGGCATAACAAGAAGGATGGTGGAACTGTCTCCATTGGAACCTATCTCCTCCGTTACAGGTTGGCTAACTGATGCTTCAAGACGCCAATCAGCAGTTAATGACAAATCAAACCGTTCCGGAGCGTTACCATTATTTGTCAACTCAATCTCAACAATTCTAGTTCTTCCATCGGCCTCAGCAGTAATTTGTTGTTCAGAAGCAACCATTGTTAAATCATTAACTTGAGGTGTATTAATACTTATTTTTCGGGTCTGTTGAGCAGTAGCTGGAGATTGCCCTTCGGCTTGAATTGTCACTTCCGTAAGACCAGGAGAAATCATCGTAGGCGAAGTGAATTCAACCCAGAAGTCACGGTCTTCACCTTTTGACAACTGCATGAACGTAATTTCGCTTCCATTTACTTCTGCATCCAAGAATCTGTAATGTGAACTACCCCAATCGCTACGATTGAAGTAAGCGTTTAGATTCCAATACGCCATTTGATTCCCTGTATTAGACAGTCTAAACTTGACAAGTTCGGATTCATCAGGAGCGATATTTGGGACTACACTAGGATTGTAATGAGTAATATCAACAGAATAGGAAGCACCCACTGATAGCGGAATCGAGATTATTTCCTTTGCTTCGCCAGTATAATAATCCAATAGTGAAACATTCCATTCAAGTTGTTCCACATTTGACCCCGGTGGAATTGTCAGGTTTACCCAAAATTCTGTAGTCTCGTTGTATCCAATTGGATTTAACGGCACGCTGTAATCGTGGTCATTGATGTTGTTTGAGTCAATACGAATAGGTGAAAACTGATTCATCCATGTTTCATTGTCAATTAAGGAAAGGATTTGCAATGCTTTTTCTCGGTATCCGTTGTTCGTCATAGTACAATGAAGAGAAGGAGGCATTGGGTCTGCGGGAATAACGAGATAACCGGTCTCTGGATTGTCACAGTTGACTGTGATTGTGTATTCCTGAACTTTCTCAATGCCGAATAGTGCAAATTGGTCCACATGGAAACCAGCCGAAGCACCTGAATTGTCACTCTGGAAATGGTAACTTAAACTGAAAACCTGAGTGCTTGTGTGAGCGCCCACATCCCAGATTACTGGAGTCCAATCGTCAGTAGCGCCACTTATTCCTGATTCTGACAAATTTTTAGAAGCAATAACTACACCAGCAGAAGTTGCTTCTAACGAGACTTCATCATTGCCAAGACCTAATCCACCCCACGCCTGAGTGGCAAGTTGCATTGAAATATAATTGCCACCAGTAAGTGAAACTTTACAGAATGGTGCTGCATACAACCCATTGAGTTCGTTTGCAGTTATTCCCCAACCTAATCCATGGCCGGGGTCTTCGCAAGACGCACCGCCTGGAATGAACCAACCCCAAACAATGTGGTCGTTTCCATTACTAACATAATCTTGACCTGGAACCGAATGACGCCAGTGTTTTGTACCAACAAAACCAGATGAGTTATCCATCTGCCATGGGCCATGTCCATCAGTTTGATCGCTGGCATCAAGACCTACTGAGGCGAATGTAGGTGAATTGTAAGTTGCTCCAGGGCAATCCATTGCATTATCGCCATCATTGTCCCCACACATTCCTCTTTCCATATCATCAAAGAAAATTGCGATTGGGACACGCTCTTCAGTAACATCGTTTGAGGTATCACCTTCTGCGATTCCTGCATCAACTACACCCTTGATTATGTATCCACCACTCAATGTGCCATTATCATCAAGTTGACTATGAGCCGCTTCTGCAGTCCAAACAACTTCGTGAATAACCGATTGACCCCCAGAGAGGGATAGGGAATAATTCCATTCAGCGACTTTAACCCCTACAGGGTGCCAAACTTCAATGAAACCAGTGGCTGCTGTTGTCTGTAGTGAAGAACCAGCCTGCTTGAAAGTGACTTGTATTGGTAAAACAGATGCTTTCAAGAAATAATCCTTCTGAGTGCCGTCTGGTTGCTCCCACTGAAACGCGACTACCGAGGAATTTCCGATGGAAATATCTTCAATAGTAAAATCAACCATTGATTTTGGCCCTGAAGCGCCTACATTTGCTGAAATGGGAGCAATTAATGTAGCAACTAACAACAAAGCAAGGGTAACGGATTTCAGCCGGCTCATTCGCATCAACAGTGGTCCCAACCGAATCGAGATAAAAAGGTTGATTGGCATCTGTCTAGGACAGATGTCGCATTTTCCTACCTTTTTGGCGAAATACTGGCTGTTGAAATATCGGCCTTTTCACCTCTAAAGTAGCGAAGAGAATATGGCTCAAAGTGAGAGTGGGTGGGAGCGTGGCAGAGCAAAGAAGTACGCTCCTTCAGAGGTTTTGGCTTACGATTATTGTTTGTGGCCAAGTGTTACTCGCCCCTGCAATCGCATTCTCAGCAACATATTTCATTGATTTTGGTGGTATCCTCGGTGAACGACCTCTTCTCAGAGTTGACCTAATACCATGGATTCTAAGTGGTTCACTCGGATATGGGATACTCTCACTGATTCTCGCTTTAGTGGTAGGTGGTTGGATGCCAATTTCAGTAGCTGATAAGGGTGGTTGGATGCCAGTTCTTGGCGCTAGCCGATTAGTTAAGGACGCAGCAATGGTTGATCGGGCTAGAACACATCTTCTAACATCACCATCAGGGAAAATGATGCAGATTGTGAACCGAGAAATGATTGATGGTGATCGAACACTATTGGAGGTTCACGGCGGTTTACAGATGCTAGCAGCGCCGCTTCAGATTTTACTAGCCATCAGTCCATTACTGATGTTAAAGTTCGTACCTTCAGAATGGTTAGTTCCTAATCGACTTCTTGAATTATCAATGGTTGGCTATCTTGTGTCTTTAGCATTAATACTCAGAAGTTTTCCTAATTTTGCCCAACGATTTGTTGGCGCAGCATCAACTGCTAGGAGATTTCTAGTCACTGTGACAAAAATAAACTGGATGTTCCCTGTGTTAATTCTGTGGCTTGTAGGCAGAATAATCGTAGGATTTGCCTTTGACATCATTCAGCCAGATGTCTCTCAGTGGCAACAAATAGCCCTTGAAAAAAGCATTATTGAGGCATTCCTTCCAGTCAACGTTGAAGTTCCTGAAACTTCCTTCCTCGACATGTTAGTTGCTCTAGCAGTTCTCCCCTTAGCCACTTTCACAACCATGGCTGTTCTAGGAGGTGGGCGACATGACCTGCCTGATTGGCTAGTCAATACCGAATCACAATGGGAAAATTTGGAAGATTCAGAGCAACTCCTTCTTTCAGATGGTTCAGAAATTGATTCCGAGGATGATGAGCAAGAAGATTTGCAGAAAAATGATGAGAATGGTGAACAGGACAATACAGATGAAAATGAGGAGGCAATTCTTGTCAAAGGCAACAAAGGCGAGATGTTGTCAGCCCTTGCTAAAGCAAAAGAGACAACAGAATCAAATTCTCACGATGATGATTGACAGTTCTTGAATTCTATCAAATTCAATCATCTAGATTATTGTTAATGATAGGGTGCCCATCAAGGAAAAGTAACCTCAATCTACCGATGAAACCATCATTCCTTAGCCTCCCCAAATCTGGCCGTGCTCGATCCAAATGCGATGCTTTACAATTCTGACATCGGACTGCAATAGTCTCCCAAGCTATCTCTGCTGAATCACAGCAGGTTGGTTCCTGAATACGGATTTCATTCAACTCATGAATTAAATCTGTTGAGTATGGAGTGTTTGGGAAAGAGAAACCACGCGTTGGAATGAGGCGAGATAGTATCGCCCATCCAGCACCAATGAATAGCCCAAATGCAATTGGTGAAGCGAAAGATGTCAGGATAAGATACCCAACCGCTAATGGAATGAGAGCAAATAGGAAAGAGAGTTTCCATAATGTACTCATTATCAACATCTGTGAAATCAAGTGTTTGTCAACCGGTTGTGGCATCGGAAACGGTGCCAATTGACCGTCCATTACATTTAATCTGGGTAAAACCATCAAAGGTAAACGTGGCAAAAATAATGCAAAAATTAATCCACAGAGAAATTGAACGATACTTGCAATCAAAAAATCACCTAAAAATCGGCTACCTGTTCAGGTGGTAGTGAATCTTTGATTCTAGCCAACACCGATTCAACGATATCCATCGCCGCACCTATTTTCTCAACACCAATTGTATACGCGAAACGAAGATGCCCTTCACCAGCCTTACCAAACGCTGAGCCCGGTGAGCAAACAACACCTTCTTTGAGAATCTCTAGAGCGACATCAACACTGGACCACCCTGGGAAATCAAACTTAGGGAAAACATAGAATGCACCCTCTGGAACATGACAGGAAACACCAGGCATAGCATTCAGTCGTTGGCATATCAAGTCGCGGCGTTGCCAAAATGCATCTCGCATTTCACTTGGATAATATGCTGATTTCTGAAGCGCAGCCAACACACCATATTGCATAGCATCGGTTGAACATGCAGTAACATAATACTGCATTTTTTTGGCTTGAGTCATGATTTCATTATTGCTTGAAAGTATGTATCCTATACGCCATCCAGTCATTGCAAATGTCTTGGAAAATGATTGAATCATCACAACTTTGTCATATCCCCCACCCAAGAAGGAAACGTGAGGCTGATCGTAGATAATCCGGTCATAAACTTCGTCGGTTATCAGCCAAAGGTCATGGCGCCGAGCAAAATCTAGTAATTCATCGCGCTGCTCAATCGTGATAGTAGCGCCAGTCGGGTTACTCGGAAAGTTGTAGATAATAGCCTTAGTATTCTCATCAACTAATTCTTCAAGAGAATCAATTGTCGGTACAAACTCATTTTCAAATGTACATGGGTAGAACAGAGGTTTCGCACCCGTAATAGTAGCATGTGGGCCATACAAAGGAAAACAAGGGTCTGGAAGAAGGATTTTATCTCCTTGGTTCAAGAAACAAAGGGAGAGTGTGAGTAAAGCATTGGTTCCCGACATTGTGATACAAACATCATCTTCGGTAAGGCTGGGCTCTAAGTGAGTCCACAAATCGGCTATTTCTGACCTGAGTTCTGCTAGTCCTGCAGTAGTCGTATACTTGTTGTGTCCATCTTTCATGGCTTGGTAAAAAGCCTCAATTGCCGTATCGGGTGGCTGGAAATCTGGCTCACCAAGACCTAGTTGGATTGAGTCCTTTCCAGCCAAGTCAAACATCTTGCGAACACCAGTTGGCTGGATGGCTTTCGCTCGCTCGCTGAACTCGGCCATAGCCGACCGACCGGTGCCGAGATTATCAATACCATGTTGCTAATCTCAAAACTGCTAAGAGCAAAAATCAGTTATCTCGAAGTCGGTCTACCAAATTCTGTTTGTTACCACTCTTTGAGAGCCCCTTTTGTTGTAGCAAATCCTTCAATTCTGCAACTGTGAGTGACTCAAAATCATCGGTTGGTGATTCATCATCGCTTACAACTAGTTCAGCATCCATTACTGATTGATTGAGATTAGATGAATCCCTAGACAATTCACTACTAACACTGTGCATTCTCCAGCCAAGAACTGCGGCTAGGAGCATCACAAGTACTGCCAAACCAATTGCATACAGAACAACACCTCCGCTAGATGATTCCATCCCAAGACCAGTCCCCTCAACTGTGACAAGAACAGGGAGAGAAATCATCTCCCCTGAAACGGCACGGATTTCAACGGTTTGGTTGCCTTTACTGAGACCATCTAAATCCAGCACTACAGTCCAGTTAAACGATTCACCAGCTGACAGGTTGTCAGCAATTTCGTAAGTTGCTTCACTCCATTCACCATCGCCTATGCGGAATTCTACGCGTTCCACAACACCTTGCTGACCCCATGAATGACCAACGATGGCCCCTGTTGAACCAGACACATTGTAATCAAGAAGGTGATTTTGTAAATATGGGTCTATGCTAGCAGATTGTTCGGTTTGGTTCAAATGTTGAGCCATTTTTACTGCTTCGTAAGCATCAACCATCCCATATCCAAAATCTCGATTCCAGTATGGGTCAACATCTGGTGCGGACGCAGGACCTCTACGCTCTGCTGTCTGCTTGAGAACTTCTTTGATTTGTAGAGGATCGAGGTCAGGGTTGGCTTCAATCACTAGAGCGATGATGCCGGTCACAGAGGGAGTGGCGTAGGATGTTCCTGAGCCGCGACCTGTGTAGGTATTTTCACTAGCGTCACTAAGGTAGTTGGTGCAACCACCACTCGTAACGCATCCTTCGGCCTGAATAATATTTGTTCCAGGTGCTGAAATCTCTGGGATTAACTCGTTGATTGGGTTGTTATCTCCATTGTCGCGCCGAGGACCTCGTGAAGAGTAACTTGCAATTGTGTCATCTCCTCGCTCGACCGTGTTTTTATCATCAGTTGCACCAACTGTAATCGATAGGGAAGATGCGCTCATCCCAGAGAGGCCATCGTTATCTTCACCATCATTGCCCGCAGCATTTGAGACTGTAACGCCTGCTTCAGTCGCTTCATCTAAGATTCTACTGTGCATATCTTCCCCATCAGAACCCCCGCTCTCATGACTGGTAATGCCCCATGACAATGAGATGATGTCAATACCATGTAATGACTCATCTACTCCGGGCCAAGCTGTATCTTTGTTGTCGATAATCCATTGAAGCCCATTCAACGCCGATTCATAGACGTCCTGTTCAAAGAAATAATTCTCAAATGGGCCAGCACCAATATCTGTGCCGATTCGAACATCAACCAAGGAAGCGTTCGGTGCACTTCCATAATATTCAGATTGTGACCCATCTGCTTCTAGACCGGTTGCAGCTGCCATCCCCATGCAAGCGGTTCCATGTTGGTTTCCATCATCAGGGTCGTAGGAGCCATCGGTTTCTCTTCCCGAAAGATAGCAAGCAGGATCACTATGAACAAAGCAAACCGCATCATAACCCGCTACATGCTTTCCTTCCAAACCAGGATGTTCGCTGTCAACACCTGTATCAGTCAAAGCGATATTTACTCCAACCCCACTAACACCTAGATCCCATGCTCCGGCTGGATAAAATGTAGAATTCCTCGCCTTCACCGCTTGAGTCTGAACATCACCATAGAATGTTACAACTCCATAACGCTCAACCATTACCACTCCATCTAGTTGAGCCAACGCCCAAACATCAGAAGCATTGACTGTACCGATAAGTAAAGCGTCAACCGAGTGTAAGAGTTGGTTTACAGTATGCCCAAGTGCCTGAACTCTTGCTTCGTCAATTGAAGTAGGTGTGTGGTCGTACGAGAGCCCCACATTTACTGGGCCTGTCGCGATTTCAAGGGAATCATGTATACCATTTCGATTTGAGTCAAGAGTTGTGTGTTCCCACCATGGTAATTCCCCAAACATTGGCATTGCTATTTGAGTAGGTATTTCCGAGGTCTGATCTGTTGTAAGAATTTGAGCCGAATAACTGGTCTCAAGGGGGGATTGACCAGCCGGTTGAATTGAGCCAATAAGAGGTAAAACCATCACCAATACGAGAAGGTATGCGTACGGGCGTGTTCGGTTCACAGTGGTCCGACACAGGAAGTGCATGAAAACCCCACGATGCCAAGATTACAAATAAATCAAAATTAAGCGCCAAAATTTCTAATCATTATTGTTAATTTTTTTATGGGGAATAATTGATATGGATTACATTATGTGGTTGAAATGAGTCAAAGCCATAATGGTTTAATTGTGATTTAAAAAAATGAGTTGTTTTGTATGTCAACAAATAAGAAAGGAAGCAATTTATTACTAATCC
>CBFHYB010000006.1:0-34814 GCA_965659915.1 Candidatus Thalassarchaeaceae archaeon | reverse complement strand
TCGGTCTCGAGTTGTATTTAGAATTGGAAGTTTATGCCTCCCACATTCACGCGCGATATCCAACGCACGCTACTCAGGATTCACCACTTGGTCATATTCACTACACATACGGGACTTTCACCCTCTATGGTACGTCGTTCCAGATCGACTTCTGTTTCGTGAATTTAGACGATAGGTGATCCATACCCCACATCTCCACAAGGTTTCCCAAGCGGATTCGGTTTGTTCTATTCCGTGTTCATTCGCCACTACTAACGGAATCTCGTTTGATTTCTGTTCCTCGCCCTACTAAGATGCTTCAATTCAGGCGGTTCCCTTTCCAGTAAATTAATACGGGAATGACTTCGTAAAGCCAGGAGGTCCTATTCGGCCATCTACGGATCCAAGGCATTCATGCGCCTCCCCGTAGCTTATCGCAGCTTGTCACGACCTTCATCAGCTCTCGAGCCGAGCCATCCCCCAGTCAGGTTGTAGCATCAATTTGCTTTTTATTCTCTTACTCCACACTTTCCTGTGTGAGTCCTCTGGTGTCCAGGAATCTATCTATCTCGATTTCATAAAACACCCCGTTTCCCCACAGGGCGAGGCGTTCTCAATCTACTTCCCTTGTAATGTGTACATCACAAGGTGCATTGTAAGCATCTCGCCGACCTACCTCCCCTTTATGAAACCACCGAATTAGGCGCCTTTTTTGAAGGTCGACTAAATGAGGTATAGAGTGCGATTTCACGGAATAAATCAAGGTTGTGTTAACCCATTGGTGAGATGCGGTGAAGATTGCCTGAAATTAACTCATTATCGGGGGCAATTTGTGACGCCTGCCGAAGCAATTCTGTAGCCTCGTCAAAATCCCGGATTCCTATCATTGAAACGGCCTTACCATTTATTGAAGAAACATCATTTGGATCTAGTGATAATGCGACATCATAGAACTTGAGTGCTGTATCGTGGCGATGGCAAGAACTTAGAGCAGTAGCAAGGTTACAAATCACTGAAACATCATTTTGTGATGCTTTTGCCGCTTGTCTAAGTGCTAATACCGATGCCTCAAAATGAGGTTCATCTGCAGGATGCGGACTAGGTCTTTCCTCCTGGACTAACAGTGCTTGTTGTAATAATGAAAGACCGAAATTGTTGAGAGCGGCGGCATTTTTTGGTTGGGAATTACAGATTTTTCGGAAACAATCTGCTGCCTCCTTCCAATTCGATTGAGCCAAAGCAGCAAATCCAATGTGCGCCTGCTCTTGTAAGCCAGAATCACCAAGATCAGTGACTGCTAGTGCACGAGCGGGCATTAATTCAGGTTCTGTCCCTTCCATCACAGTTGGGTCAAATGATACCGCTGTGGTTGCAGGGTCAACGAAGCTGTCATAATCGACATAGACTTCACTAACTTGCATTTCATCACCAAAGTCATGATAGACCACATCTTCTTCATGCAGAATTACATCCTGGTCTACACCTTCAACAGTGCCCTCTGTGGCGGTATAAGTCGTGGTTTCACTTGATGTGGATTCACCTTGAAACACCTGTATTTCAGGTTCTTGTACCTCTGTAGTTTCATCTTCATCTTCATCATCTTCATCATCAGTCAAAATTCTAGCAACCAACATTACTTCTTGTTCTGGCTGGGCTAATTTAACCACCTGTACTTGTTCAGCAGGAGTTTCAACTTGTTCAACAGGTGATTCAATTTGTTCTGTAGGAGTTTCAACTTGCTCCACCATTTCAGCAGGTGGATCTTCAGATTCATCTTCACTGGATGTTGTAATCGGAACATCGTTTGAATTATCAATTTCCTCTTCACCTCTGCTTGGACTACCAACCCCAAAGGGAAGCGAGGTTTGCCCCCCTGTTGACCCCCCAATTGAAAATGGAAGGGATGTTTGAGGAGAAGAATTGGATGTTTCCACATCTATTTTTTCAACACCATCCATCGAAGTAACCAATTGATTAAGCCCCGGAAGTTCACCACTTGGGACCATTTTTCCATCTGTATCTGAGACTTCAGCAGTGTGTGAAATTCTACTACCACAAGACGGACAGATATCTTTGCCGCCAAAAATCAGCCCGCAGGCGTCGCACTCCTGCATCATGCTGTGTGGGTGCGCGCTCCTCTTTGATGCTACCGCCAAGTGGTGTAGTCAGTAAGCCCTAGGAACTGTAGAGTGTCCCATGGAATAATATCATGAAAACTGTAGCCACAGCACAGGTAATCATCATCACAGGGAAGCCAACTCTCATCCATTCCTTCGTTGTTATTGGATTCGGACCGCGCTCACTAATTGAGACGGTCATGACATTAGCACTGGAGCCGATCGGTGTTGCATTTCCACCGAATCCTGCACCCAATGCTAGTGCCCAGAATAGTGGAGCCATGTCAACAGTAGGATCGGCTTCACCGATGGCCACAATCACGGGAATCATCGCGGCTGTGAAGGGGATGTTGTCAACAAAGGCACTTGCGATTGCTGAGACCCAAATGATTGCAACTGCAAGCATCACATGATTGGAACCGAAATTATCGAAAATCCAATTGGCAAGAAGGTTAAGATATCCGACATTTCCTACCGCCCCAACCAAAATAAACAACCCTGCAAAGAAAAGTAGGGCGTGCCATTCAACCTTCTCATTCACAGAGTGTATCAATCCGTGGCGCAGTACTTCATTATCTTCGGGCTTTGCTGCAACCAACGCAATACCTGCACCAGCAAGAGCCAACGCGTGAATCCCAATATGTAGGTGCAAAAATTCAGTTGCCGAGAACATGACAACTGTAGCGCCTAGAACCACTAGTGTTGTCTTCATCAACAATGGATGTTCAATGCAATCCCACTCATCTTCCTCTAAAATTGCTTCAACGTTGGCTGGCTTAGATTCACGCCAATCTCTGTAATAGTAACGAAGGTATCCCAAGGTTATAATCCAAGCAAAAAATGTCAGAACACCCAAACGAAGCAAGAAGCCATTGAATCCAAACAAAGAGGCCAGTTCATCCATACCGCTAGCTTGGCTTGCAATCATGACATTGGGGGGGTCACCCACCATGGATGCTACACCACCCGTGTCCGAAAGTATGGCTTCGGCAAGTAATGGAGGAACTGGGTTGATCTCCAATTTTTGACATATTCTAAGTGTGACAGGGGCGATGATAATAATCGCCGTCACATTGTCGATAACCAAAGAAATTAGGGTAGTAAATGTCCCTAAATAGACAACTAACTTCCATGGATCTCCACCCGACAATTTGGCGGCCTTCACAGACACATACTCAAAGAATCCTGAGACTTCAAGCAGGGCTGCAAAAATCATCATACCCAACAATAGACCGATGACATCGAAATGAATCCAATGTAACATCATGCCCTCAAGTGATTCGTGACAGATTTCGACGGTACCACCGCCTCCAAATCTTGCAAAGATGTGCCCTCCCGCCTCGCTTGAAACCGTTTCACACTTCTTGAAAACACTCATCGTTAAACCCAAAAAGAGCATTAAAACACAGCCGAACCATGCTGCAATCGTACGGTGTAATTTCTCAGAAAGAATTAGCACAAATGAGGCAACGAAAACTAGCAATACCACATGATTAGGTTCAATCATGAAACTCCTCGGGTTGAAGGATATCTAAAAGCATCGCGAAAGATTATCAAAACAAACTCAATGAAAATAACGCTCACTCTTCTTCAATAACCTTCAATGTTTCATCGTGAACAATAGACTGAGTAGAGTCTGGAATCAACTCTTCAAGGTCAGAAATATCTTCTAAATCTTCGGATAATGAATCTTTCACTACGGTGATTTCTTCATGTGCAAATTCAGATAATGCTAGAGCAGAATCAAGTCCTTTCAACGTACTTTCAATCACATGAGGATTCAACTGACCAAGCCTCTCCGCCTCGCGTAAAGCTTCAATCTCGGCCCGAATAAGGTCACGCCTTGCTGCTTCAATTCTACTAGCATGGACAAGGGAAGTATTTGCTAAGCCATCAATCTGTGTTTTGGCCTTCTCTATACTAGCGTGGTAAGGTGCAGCCATGCGCTCTCTATCAATTTCATTAATCATGCCTTGAGTACTGAGGGAAGATAGTTTTCGTAGCGCCGCACGGGAAGCAACTAGCCTAGCCAATGCCGACTCATACTTTGCCTCACTCTCCGCCAAGCGACCAGAAATACCCAACTTTGTAAGTAGTGGTTTCATGGTTAATCCTTGGACAAGTAAAGTGAATAAAATTACGCTAAAAGTGAGTACCAGCATATCGTGGTAAATCGCCTCATCAAATCGGACATTGACTATTTCACCATCAATTAACAACTTTTGTCCATCGTGAACAATATGGGAAAGTAACAGCAGTAGAGCAATCGGTATGCTTCCGCGTAAACCGCCCCACCACATTGCCAATTGCCACCTCCCATCGACTTTGTTATCCTCACCAATGTTTGCAATTCTAGTCAATGGGAACACAACTGATCTTGCCACCAACGCACCAACAATAGCGATAAATGCGAGGTAACCGGTGTGGATATCCCACCCCAATACCGATTGTAACTCATAACCAACCACAACGAACAGTATACTGTTTACAAGGAATGAAACAACTTCCCAAAAGTGGTGTAATCCAACTCTTGCTGTTGGCGTCATACCCTCATGTACACCTTTATTCCCAACTAAAAGGCCAGCAACTACTACTGAAATAACACCGCTACCATGCATCGATTCTGCCAACAAAAATGAGCCGAATGCCAGAGCAACCGTGAGGGCGATTTCAACTAAGTGATCCTCACTTTGTTGCAATAAATGATTGGCGACCATACCGCAAATATAACCAGCAACTACGCCAATTGTAACAACTAGAAGGAAAGATGCAATCGCATCTGTAATGACATTACCCATGTCAATGGTTTGTCCTGCAATTACTGAAAGCGTTGTTAATAGAATAATATTGAACACAACAATCGCTGTACCGTCATTGAATAGTGATTCGCCTTCAAGTAAAACTGATAGCCTCTTAGGAGCGCCTAAGGAGCGCACCAACGCAAGCACACTAACTGGGTCAGTCGCTGCCAAAATTGAGCCCACCAATAGGCCGTAAAGCAGCCCATTGTCTTCACCCCACCAGACAAATCTCCAGCAAATTAATCCAATAATCAATGTATTGAGAAGCACGCCTGGAATAGCCAGCAATGAGATGGTTTTCCAATTCTGTTTCAGTTTGTTTATATGCATCGCTGATGACCCCTCAAACAGTAGAGGCGGTAACAGAATAAACAGAATTAATTCAGCAGAAAGCAATCCACCATCAGGCTCCAAACCTGAGAAAAGCGATTCTCCAAGCCAACCTAATACAAGACCGACAATTACCAATGCAATTGTGTATGGGAGTCTCACCCAGCGAATTGCGATTGCAACCAACAAAGAGAGAATAAGAGTCGCTAGCAAACCCTCTAGCCAAGTGGGCGGTATGACTGACATTGAGTCTCCGAGGTCCGATTCGCTGTTGAATGCTCCGCCAACCCATAGTAGACTAAGAACGAAAAATAACCCAACATAAAATCTGAAATTCAAGGTTAAAAATTAGATTCTAACGATAGAAAACTGCGATATTACCTCGCATCAAAATTAGTTTTGATGATGTTTGTTCAGCCAACATTTGCCACAAATTTTGGCGGTCGGCGGAATCATCTGCCAAACCTCGATTTAGTTTTGCCTTGACCATCGTACGCGACTTCAATTGAGAATCTAATTCATCAACAACTGACTCTGTTAAGCCAGATTTGCCGACTCTTATTGTAACCTCTAAAGATGGATTTAGTGCTTGTTTTCTCAATTTCTTTTCATTATTGTTCATTTATCATCCCCCCTATGGTAACTAGGCCCCCGACGGTTAGTCCCGCCACACGATAGACAGGTGATTCGCCAAATCTTTCCGCGCACCCGTACACTAGCATTCACTCCTGGCCTCAGTGCCAACTTACACGAACGACATATCCATGGCCTTCTTCCGTCAGGAAGTCCCAAACGATGTTTCTTTGACAAGTTCATTATGTCCTTAGCCGCTGAATTAACTGATAATTCAGGTTGATTCCAAGGTTCTTTGAGAAGATTCTCAAGGTGATTCCGAGAAGTGATTGCACGGGATTTTCTGGCTTTTGCGTTTCGACCGCGCCCTCTTCTTGACATTATTTCACCTTTTGTCAGGATTCAATTATTGCCGAAATCTCAGCGCCAACATCATCCATTGCTTGATTCCCGTTGACTGTAGCAAGTAATCCCTTTTCTGAATACCACTTTGCGAGTGGTGAAGTCTGATTATGATAAGCTGTAAGGCGTGTTCTGACCGCCTCTTCGTTGTCATCCTTCCTTTGGATGAGGCGGTCAGCAATTTCTGCTGGTGCTGGCTTGAATGTTATGTGGTAAATATCTCCTGTTTCAGGATCCATTCTTCTACCCACAATTCTTCCAACAATTTCATCGTCTGGAACTTCTATTGAAATTACCAAAGAAACTTCTGCAATTTCTGCCAAAGCTTCTGCTTGAGGGATGGTTCTTGGGAATCCATCAAAGAGCACCCCATTTCCAGCATCATCTTGCTGCATTCTCTCTTCAATCAAGCCGATAATGACATCATCAGGAACTAATTCACCTGCTTCCATGTACTTCTTGGCTTCTAAACCAAGTGGAGTTCCAGCCGCTAAAGCAGCCCGCAACATATCACCAGTAGATACCTGTGGTTTTCCTGTTGCCTCAACTATTGCATCGGCTTGAGTACCCTTGCCTGCACCGGGTGGCCCAAACAGCACGATTGACTGACTCATATTATCGGCGAAATAGCCCTTCTCAATAAGCACGACGGTTGTGAAGTGATTTCATTTATCCCTATCAGGAACATATCATTTCGGAGGTGGTAGAGGGCCACCAGGAAGTGGTGGTAGGCCTTTGGGCGGAGGAGGGGGGCCGACCGGCTTAGGGGCTGCGAGAGGCCCTGGTCCGGAGGCAGCTAACGCTTCTGTAATCTCCTTTGAACTAACAGATCCTGAAACCATATCATCGCGTGCAGCTCCAGTATCAAGTGCAGCATCCCTGCGTTGCTCAACACTACCTAAGATTTCTGAACCAGAGGAAATGATTTGTTCACCTGAGTCAAATGTGCTTGAGTCTTTCCTAAGCATTAGCACTGCACCCGCTAAACCAGCCAGTAAAATTAGTGCTACCAATCCTATAGCCCACCCAGGTACTCCAGCTGCCTCCAAAATATTCAGTAATCCTCCGTCATCTCCTGTAAGTGAAGCTGATGACAAATGGATTTCTGCTGAGTCATTAATTAATTCAGCATCAACTGAAGAAGTTGGTACTGCTGTAATCACCACATCAGTTGAGCCAACCCCATCATCATTGACAATCAAGATTGCAAGCACTGTTGATTCCCCTGCATCGAGATTCTGAATGGTTGACAAGCCAGTCACGAGCCAACCTGCATTCGCTAGCGTTTCGAAGTCAACCTTGCAAGCGGTATTGCCATCATTTATGACTGTCAAATTGACTGTCCTTTCACCGCCTTTCTCTACTCGTTCAAAGT
Organism: Candidatus Thalassarchaeaceae archaeon; assembly: GCA_965659915.1. Classification (GTDB taxonomy): domain Archaea; phylum Thermoplasmatota; class Poseidoniia; order Poseidoniales; family Thalassarchaeaceae; genus MGIIb-Q1. The sequence continues at coordinate 27,237 of CBFHYB010000006.1, read as the reverse complement.
CGTCTATATCAACTGATAATGACAACCATGCACTCTTTTCTCCAATCAGAGAAACCATCACACTACGAGCAAGTTCTTCGCCACCAGCAGTGGTACCAGTGACTAGGAGAGTAAGTGATTCACTTAGTAAACCAGTTGGAGTACCAGATGGCATTAGTATAGAAATTTGCACTGTCTCTTCCCTATGCATTCCAAGAGCATCTGCAGGAGGTGTTTTGAAGCCAACTTGCCAATCATCAGGAACGCTTCCGAATTCCCATGTAAGTGACAACGGAACATTTCCTTGATTGATAACTGTGAATGTGCCATAAGCGGTTTTACCTGGCGTCACATTCATTGTATCAAGAGGTGGCCCCAGCAAAACTAATTCCGGTCTTTCTTCCACTTTGAGTTCTGTTCTATTGATAATGAAATTAGATAATGAAAATTGGATTCTAATGTTGATTGTATTGGAATCACCGTTTGAAACGGTAGGTGGGACAATTACTTGGATTCTACAATCAATTGATTCCCCACGTTCTATTGAAAATGAAATTGTATCATCGTCCTCATCGGCACCACAAAACAGCCCTAGAGGCCAATTTGGATTGGATGGAGTAACTTTGACATTGAGATTAATTGGCACATTTCCAAGATTTGAAACTGTTAGAGTTAAATTGAGATCTTGTCCATTATTAACAGCCTCATCAAGAGCATTTCCTGCCGCACCAACAGGAACGCCCGTGGACGAATACAAATCTGTGCCAAACTCTTCTAAGACGGCTACGGTAATTGTTGTTGAATCAGTCTCTGATAACGCTGAATTGGTTGCATGCGACGTAATGCAGGTGATATCCTCAACAACCCCTGCTGCTGGTTCTCCCTCAGACATTGAAGGAACCAGTACTCTAACTGCAACTGAAAGATATTGTAAGCGAGCAAGAGGTTCAAGAGTTATGCTAGATGAATTACCATCACCTAGTGAAATTGTCCATCGATTCGGAGTCTCACATGATATGTTGTAAACGCTAGGGGAGTTGCCCGGATTCATAACAGAAACTGAAAAAGTCGCCTCTTCGCCAGGGACTGCTGTAAGTCCTGAAACACCTGCTAATGAGGTAATCATCCCATCAATATCATCGACAATAATGGTTAACCTGACAGTGTGTGAAACCACAGGAGATGAGCGATACCAAGCAGTCAAATCCACCACGTAAGTACCAGGTAAAGCAAACAAGGGATAGGGTGTCGCTCCGAGGTCTGCTGTATCGTCTCTTAATGTCAAATCAAGTACGATTTCACTATTCGCTCCACCCATGGCATCAAGTTGGTAAAATGGGTCAATTGAAAGGAATTTTAGCCAATCATCAGCAGGTGGGTCTAACATCCCATCGTCACGGAGAAGTTGAACCGGAGTTACTCTGAAATCAATACTCTCATTGCTCGTACCTTCGTTTGCAATCTTTAACCTAAATGTGGTCTCATCATCAACAGATGGGTCGATGTGTCGGACCTTAGCCGCCTCTAGTTCGGTTTCACCAACCGGCGGCGAGCCTGCCTCTGTATACGGGGTGATTCTAACCCCTATAGCAGATACATTCACTTGTAAATCATAGATATTGTTATTGATTCCAGAGGTGAAGTCATTTGGTTCATCAACCGTATCATAAACATCTAGAGTCAGACGTAAGTCATGGAAACCAGTTGAAGGAAATGCGTGGGTGAAAACTAGGGAGTCACTTGATCCTCCAGCAAGTCCATTCTTTGAAACATTATACAGAATTGCTCCGGTAGTCAAATCTTCAACTTTAACATCATATGGTGCCGTTGTTGAAGGGGCTTGATTGACCCAATTTGCACCAATTATCAATGTTTCACTCTCTAATGGTTCATTTGAAGAAACCCACAAACTTGAGGAAACAGTCGCCAAATCGCTGACTGGATTTTCATTACCCATTGCAGTAATTACTATTGCATAATTTTGTGAGTTACCCCCAGAGTTTGAGACTTGGATTGTCCAGTTACCAGATTGTGTGCTTCCAACCTTCACTCTCTCAACATTGTTTAGAGCATCATAGGTGCCTCCGGTTGTTGAGAATCCATTTGAGAATACATTGCCCTTGTATGACGTACCGTCGGGTGCTGTCACCAACAGATTGAGATTATTGACCAAACGTGGGGAAGATTGGCTAGCTGAGGATGAACCCTCACGATCATTCCACACCAAGGTCACAGAGAACCCGTAACCACCATCTATCCCATATGTGTACAAGTACGAATACCCAGGGGTAAGAGATTGATTTTGGTCAAAGAAAGTATTCAACGCCAAAATCCCACTAGTTGGGTAAATACTCCGTTGCAAATCAAGTTGGCCCCATCCTTCATCAGAATTGGGAATATCTGCTGAACCCAAATCCTTAGCACCATTAATCAGAATTGCTCTAATCAAATCGCTTCTTGGTTGATTTAGATTCATGTGGTCGCGTAGGAATTGACGAACAAGAACTGTGGCTCCGGCGGCAACAGGTGTTGCCGCAGATGTTCCATCCGCCTTCATGTACATCGGGTCATTATTCCCGTGTCTTGCGTTAGAACAAGAAGGGCCCGCTGGATATTGTGCTTCTTCGGCTCTTGCAGAACAAATTTGCACACCAGGTGCGACTATGTCGGGTTTGATTCGCCCATCAAGTGTGTTACCTTGGCTTGAAAACGATGCAACTTGACCAACAGATGCTGTGAATGGACGGCCGGTTGTTGAAGCGCCGACGGTAAGGACGTTCTTGGCAGTAGATGGAGGCGACACTGTAGTTTGACCGGCTGCCCCATCATTACCTGCTGCAAATAGAACGGTATAATCTCCGTAATCATCCATGAATGCGTCGGCTGACCGGCTATCAGAGGTATATTGCCCACCCATATTTTCAGCCCCCCAAGAATTACTGTGAACTCCTGCTGACTGTTGGCGTGAGTGTCTGAACATATCGTATAACGAACCCCAACGAGCTAATTGTCCAGACTGGTCATGCTCCAATTGGTAAAATTGGAAGGTAGTTTCAGGAGCCATACCTAGGTAGGTTGAGTCGCCTGAACCATCACCCAGCATGATGCCTGCTACATGAGTACCGTGTCCGGAATTCGTATCAGCACCTGAATTATCAGGTCCGAAATTATTGTAGATAGTCAAAAGTCTGCCAGTGAAATCTCCATGATCTGAATCCAATCCAGAATCAGATATTGCAGCAACCTCTCCGGTGCCATCCAAACCGCTATTGTGATTGTTTACGACTTCATCGATTCTCGCAATGTTTCGAGCATAATCATTAGCAAGAACAAGATTACTGCTAGGTTCTGTGAAAAGGATTCTACCGTCATTAGCAAGGACTATCATCCAAACTGGGTCTATTCCCTTTACTTGACATAACCAAGCATCACAACGAACTTCTTCGGCCCCAGTTGAAGATAGATGCTCCTGTAATCCCTCAATCTGTTCAATTGAAAGGTCGCCAGCAGGAGTTACATCAACATCAATTGCAGGGACAGGAATTCCTGAGAAAGCATCCAATGAAATTTGCATTAAATCAGAATTGACCCTCCACCCAGGGTGTTGGACAACAACTGCACGGATTGAAGGGTGACTAGACAATTCTTCTATTGCCGATAAAGCAGCACTAGAATCTGCAGGCAACCTAACCAAATAACTGTCATCGGGAATGTAATCCAAATCCACTAATCCAAGACGAGTAATCAATTCTTCAAATAAAGTGTAGTCATGTTCTACAAGTTGTACGATTGCAAACCTAGTGTTATCAATATCAAAGTGGTCACGATAGGCCTCTGGTGGCAACGGTGGAGTTTCACTAGTAGGGTCAAAAGAACCCAAAATGGTGTGAATTTTGTGAGATGACTCGGCAAGAGGGACTAGAGGGCCATCGTTTGGGGACATGCTATCCCATTGCAAAGCCGCTTGTTCTGCAGTCCATTGTGGCGTCAACTGCTCAAGTTGCGTATCGGTTTCAGGGTTTTCATCATCGCCATTTGCCATGCTAGCCCACGATGTTGTGAGCATTAGAAAAACAAGGAGAACTGGGGCTAATGCTCGACGCATTGACTTGGCGACTCAATGCACCCCTTTTGATGGTTGACGCTCTAAGAGCGTCTCATGCTCATTGAATTAATTCTGAATTTTAACCCTGAAAACACACTTGTATTCAAGGCAGCAAGATTAGTTGATTAATCACAAGTTGTAGTAATCTGCAATCGCCGCGTCAGTTTTTGCAACACTTGTTTGCCAATCGCTCTCAGTCCCCATGAGTGCACGAATACAGTCCACATTTTCTGGAATTACGTCACTTTCTTGATGAATTGCTTGGAAGTAGTACAGGCGGTCTCCCTGTAAAGATACACCATCTTCCCACACAAAAATCTCATGCAAATCGCCCCACTTTCGGCCAATATCACGAGCCATTTCCATCACTTCTGCAGTGGTAGTGATTCTGTTTGCAGCGCCATGCATTATGATCACCCTTGGAGTCTCTCGCCACATGTCAAGAATACTCTCAGTTGTCAAGCCATGACCTGCAGGCAAATCAGCGATTATAGCGTGGGCATGCATTATCGTGGTCGGAACTGCTACTGCTAATGAATTAATTTCAATTTCTGGCTTTACAGTCATCACATCAGGACCATGGTGGCTTGGCACTTTAAGCACCGGTTTAATCGCATTTATTGGGCCCTTACCTGAATCACCTGGGTCGGCAGCTCTTCGAATCATAGTGCATTCAACTTTTAGTGAACCGCAGTGTTCATACAAAGGAACTAATGTCCTTGAAAGCCCTGTTGTGTTGCAAGATACTACTCGTGTTCCTTCGACATTAAGATTCTCAGCATGGTTGGCAGAACTTGTGTATGAGCGACCAGTAAGAGAGTGCTTTTCACCTCCTTGGAACATGTATTTCACCCCTGCAGCTTGGTATTTTGCAAGATTTTCTGCACCCATTTTTCCGGGTGAACAATCAACAACTACATCGGCGATTGCAAGTAAGTCAGAAAGACCGCCTGAGCAAACATAACCTTGTTCGGCGAAACGAGCAATTCTGTCTGGTTCGTCAAAGGTACAATACAGTGGAAATCCTTTCTTGACTGCTAAATCACAACCAAATGAAGGGCCAGTTTTTGTTACGCCAACGATTTCCATATCGTCTTGAGCGTCAACAGCATCAGCCACTCGCTTCCCAATAGTTCCAAATCCGTTTATTGCGACCTTGATTTTCGACATTCACTGACCACACATGCCGTTGCCGGCAACCCATTGCGATAGCCACCAATCTATGAACATCACGGATAAAAAATAATGATTCACTAATCAAAAAATGACCTACAAGATGTAGTTTGGGCCATCGCCCAAAGGGCGTTAATTAGCAAAATCACCCACCACTTCGTGCGTCAGCATCAATAACAAAGTGGTATCCAAGGGGGTAGAGGTAGTACCATGCGGGAGATGGTTGAGAAGAGTATTCAGTTGAATCGTGAACTCGATGCGCTACTCGTTCGCGCACTTGAATCAAACAAAGCGATTAAAATCGGCTGGGGTCGAGGAGATGACCCAAAACCTCGGAATGGAGAGATGGGAGTTGCTTCACATCTTCCAGTTGGAGCAAGGGTCCGCCTGCTTGGTAACATCGGAGATTTAGCAGCAATTTGTGCAGAAGGCGGTAATTTCACACTTGAAGGCGAGGCGGGCGGTTGGTTTGGCGCTTGGAATAGAGGAGCGAAACTCGTTGTTGAGCAACAATGTGGGGCTCGCCTTGGCTTGAAACAAGAAGATGGGCAAATTATCTGCCACGCATCATCTGGGGCCGAAACCGGTGCAGGAATGTCAGGAGGATTAGTGGTTGTTCGGGGTTCGGCTGGAAAGCGAGCCGGAGCAGGCATGAAAGGCGGCACATTGGTTATCATGGGAGATGCAGCATCTGATATTGGAACCAATATGAAAGGTGGGCAAATCATCGTTAATGGGAGGTGCCCACCACCTGGAGAAGGAGCAACAAGTATTGCACTAAGCAGTGAAAAATTAACTGAAATCAATGAATTGCTAGAGGACATCAATCTCAAAATTGATTCAGATGCTGCTTTGATAGTCACAGATACTGAGCATTCAACAACCGTTTCAATGCCAACGAGAGGGATTGACTCTCAATTTGATGCCATAACAATTGTTTCGGGTGGCAACCCTAGACTTCACGAACATGCCCCACTTGATTTGTTGACGCTATTACAACTAAGAGGTGAAGAAAAGGGCATGTTACTCCCTTTACCTGTCTTCCCGCGCCTCGAGAGCGGGAAGGGATTGAAGGGTGATTTCCTAAATCGCCAACCATGCATAGTAAATTCTCACCCAAGAGAAATTGACTTACTGAGAATTAGTGAAAACAATCTTCATGATTGTACAGATGGATTGAGTAGCGCTGCTGGAGCGGTAATTTGCCTAGATGATTTACCACGCATGAACGATGCTGAATTAGATGCAATGATTGCATTGGTAAAATCTAGACTTGCTGATGATAAATTCATTCTTCTTGGCGGAGGAGTAGACCGAATTTCAATGGTTCATAGAATGGCAGCAGCACTCGACTGTGACGGCGCGATAGCTGACTCTGCAACCGCCGCCCACCTACCAGCCAGTGCTGTTCTCCCAATGGTTGGACTTTCTGCAAGGGAGCATCAGTTGACTCGCAAAGGAGTGTCACAAGGAGTTTCAATACCCTGGGAAGCAGGGGCGACTGATGCACTGATAATCGCTGCTGCTGGAGCACAATTCATCGTCACTAATCCATTTGCAAATTCTGAAACACCTAAGACAGACAAAGGAAAAGCAGAGGCTGTTGAGAATTGGCTAGCAACTTTGGATTCTGAAATTAGAGGTCGATTAGTAGAAATTGGTGAAGATGGAATTGACCAACTCAATCGCCGTCACCTGAGGGCTTTAGACTCAGACACTGCGAATATGACTGGGATTCGTTTAGCCGGTTATGATAGACCAATGCCACAATGGCTTGGCCAGTGAAGGGAGATGTTGGAATGCCAACCGTCACTTTTGAACACCAAAACCTCCACATTATCCAACTAAACGCTAACATTACTCACGACCCAGCCCTATGGGAAGAGAAATTGGATAAAATTGGATGCGTTGTCGAAGAATGTGATGACACTACTGTTGAAATTGAAGTATTTCCAGATCGGCCAGATCTTCTTAGTGCCGAAACTATGGCTTACGCCACTAGAACATTCCTTCATAATGCAGATGCTGAACCAACACTTCCTGTCAATGCTGGCCCTATCACGATGACTGTTGACCCATCATTGGAAAATGTACGTCCAATCATCTATGGAGCAGTAGTAAGGGGTGTAGATACTGGCCACACCAGTGAAGCTCGGGGCCAATTCATCCAGGGGTTGATGGACCACCAAGAAAAGTTACACTTCGCATTAGGTAGGGGGCGAAAGCGCTCTTCAATAGGAGTTCACGACCTATCGAAACTTAAGCCACCTTTCCGAGTCAAAACTGTTGAATCAAATTACAAATTCATACCTCTAGCAATGGATGATGAGATGACCATCTCAGATATTCTTAGCGAACATCCCAAAGGTGTTGATTATGCACATCTCCTTGATGGCTTTGAAAAATTCCCCGTTATTCTAGATGCTTCTGGAGATGTGCTTTCATTCCCGCCAATAATCAATGGTGCTCACACGACTGTAACCGAAGGAACTACAGATTTCTTCATTGATGTTACTGGTTGGGATGAGAAAGCATGTGAAGCGTCTTTACTTCTTGTATGTCTATCCATGGCGGTTCGTGGCGGCACCATAGAGAGCATTGAGTTGACAGGGTGGAATGGCGATTTGTCAATTTGCCCAAATGGCTCACCACAAACCCATAAATTACCAAAATCACTACTAGAAAATGTACTCGGAAGAGAGTTTAGTGATTCTGAAATTTCTCAAGCAATCAATCGAATGGGTGGCCGCTTCATACGTAGGCGAGTGGTGACTGATGGACCACTTGTTTCAGAGAGGTGGGCTGATGCAGCAGTTGGAAGCGATGAATATCTAATTGAAATGCCAAGATGGCGCTCAGACATCCTTCACCCTGTCGACTTAGTGGAAGAAGTAGCCACTGGAATTGGTTTCGAAGATTTAGGGGTGGCAAATTCAATGCAAACCATCGCTGGAAAACCACTTGCAAAGATGACACTGCACAGAAGGATCAGAGAGAGTTTGCAGGGTTGTGGATTACAGCAGATTCAATCACTTACATTATCGAATGAAGATGACCAATTCACTAAAATGAGGCAAAAAGGCACCGGTGATGTGACTGAATTGCATAATCCAATCACAATTGAACATACGATTATGAGGCAATACATTCTTCCAAGTTTACTCAGACTTTTAGCAGCAAACCGCCACCATGAACTACCACAAAGAGTGTATGAGTTAGGGACAGTAGTACATGACCACAATAACAACGACAGAGTGGCTTGGGGTTGTGCCGAAGTTGGTACTGGATTCACCGGTGCGAAGGGTATTGCTCAGGCATTGTTAAGAGATTTAGGAGTTAACCAGGAGGAACTTGAAATTGTCTACAAGCCCATTAAATTAGGGGATGGACCTTGGTTAGAAGGAAGAGGTGCTGACATTTTAATCAACGGTAAAAAAGTTGGTAGTTGTGGAGAAATAGACCCTGCAATCGCTGACTTATTTGAACTGAGAGTTCCAATTCAGGCAGGCGAGTTCGATGTTGGATTACTAGGAAAACTAATTCCAGACCCCGTCCATTAAATTGAGTTTTCAATCACTCTGAATAAGGGCTAAAAGAACCATCGTCTGCTTTCACGTGAGCTGTTTGGTGAAAAGAACCATCATCTTTCTTGATATACCAATATCCGTCATCGCTCTGCTCATATTCATCTTCAGTCGCGCCAGCACTAACTGTGTCCAATAAATCAACGGTTTCTTCATCTTGTTCAGTTTCAACAACTTCGCTTTTCGCAACCTCACCACTAGACTCTTTGCCTAGATGAGGATTAGTCAATAAGTCAAGAGCGGCTTGATATTGGTCATCCTCAATATGACTACGATCTGACATAATTTCCTCAGCATGGTGGTCGTCCTTACTATATGTGACAATTTTTTGCTTTTCGGCCTCGGCCGACTTTTTCTTGAATGGCCATATACCCGCCATGACAGGGCGAACATGGTGCCTATCCTTAGAATGTGTGCTTGAAATCATAGAATAGGGGCAAAAAATGACTTGTACCGCACACAAGCCGGAGCAACTCTTCAAGAACCATACCAATTCCGAGAATCATGCGCAGGTCGCCTTTACAACCGATACTAGCACTTCTTCTTGTGCTAACTGTATCTGTACTTCCTGTGCTTGAAACAGACAATACTATCCATCAGGAAAATAATACACTTGTTGAAGCCTCAATATCTCACACATCACGAAACTCAACTAATTACACAAGTAACCTAACATGGGGCCCAAATTCAGGTCTCAACGCATTCGCTGCTGTGGATACTCCATTGACTATGTCAATTAATATCACGAATGGAGCAAATGTCAGTGACGCAGTTGATTTTACCCTTACCAGTGATGTTGGCTGGGATTGTATTTGGTTCGGCACAGTAATTCCGTGCCATCAACCAAATCAAATTGTTATTGCATCGGGTGAGTTAGGGTGGCCACAATATACGATTACTATTCCCCCAGTTGTTGATGGGGAACCTCTCGCTTTTGTGAGATACATGTTTCAGTTAACGGCAGTATCTAGCCTTGATAGTGCTCAAATCAAATATAATTTCACACTAGAACCAGATGAATGGTTTCAAGCGGAATTTGATTCACCTAGCAGTAATCTTAGTTTTGAGCCGGGGAAATTAGAGAGAATGAGCCTGACCCTTCGGAATACAGGAAATTCCCCTGCACAACTGGTTGCGCGTGTAGTCCCCTTAGATTCCAATAATTTACCGTTGCCAGGATTTACACCAGAACAATCCTATCAACATGAACAAAATATTTCCTATCATCACGATGGATGGTGGGTCGCCATATTCAACGCCCACAACCTAAATGGGCAGAGTGGAAATGGTTTAGGGGCAAATATGCAAGCCACTATTGATATTGATATCCATCCCCCATCTCAAAGTTCTGGACAGATGAAGGTTGGAATCGTGGCATGGAGCAAATACAATCCAACACAGAGGGTAATGATCACTATTGATTCAAACATAGTTTGGGAACGAGGTGGCGAATTATTTGTTGAGGATGATTGTGATGATAGTGATGTATCTCCTGAACAAAGTTGTAGCGCTACAATTAGTATAACTAATACCGGAAATTTTGAAGATTCATTTGAAATAAATGTTGACAAGGAAAGTTGGTTGGGCGCAGAACTAAGCCAACAAACGGTTGTAGTAAACAAAGATGAAACCAAAGAGGCTGCAATACTAACACTAACTGTGCAAGGGATGGTCCCAGCATTTACTCATGGTTCTGTTACAATCACATTGAAACTAGTTTCAGGTGAAATTATTGGTAGTCAAACCATCGAATTACGAGTTGCTCCTTTTGTTGATTGGGAACTACAAGCAGTAGAGAGTAGTACTGATTCAAATGACAATGTTTCTGTTGCATTTACAATGAGAAATCTAGGGAATGGAAATGATGGTTTACAGGTTAGTTTACATGTTGATATGAGTGTAAATCATGGATTTATACCACCTGAGCAAGCAGAACATGGTTCTGAGACTGGGGCACCTCGTTACTTTGAAATTGAACAAATCCCACCAGGAGTAGACTTCACTTTCCGGTCTTGGATGCACATCCCACGCAATAGTGAAGCAAATGGAACAATTACAATGACTGTAGAAATGCAGAGTACCCTAAGTCCTGACATCATATTTGTCAATGAGACTAAAGTAGAATATCTAGCTGAATCATGGCGGCCTGAAAATATTCACGAAGATTCTGTTTGGTTGAAAATTGAGATAGCTGCGGCTGATTTATGGAATCAATATAATGACTTAATAATGACTATCCTGGTAGTTCTAGCGGGATCACTTGGGCTTTTACAGGCGTTCAAACATAGGGCAGCAAAAGATGCGTTGTGGAAAGCAAGGTTAGCAGCAGCGCAACCAGCCAAACCTGAAAAACCAGAAGAATGGATGGGGAAATTTGACAATAAAAGTGGTGCAGAAAACAAAGGAATTGTTGGGAGTGTCATTGAAGCACCTAAAATTGCTGCTAGGGTGTTTCAAGACTTGTTCACTTCCAATACACCACCAAAGAGTATACAGAAAGAAAAACCATCAGAAGCACTTCTTGATGCAGCAAAAACGGTTTTAGAACACCATGAAACTAGTATTGAAGGGGACTTACTAGACGACTTGGCTAGTGAGTTAGCCATTGAAAAGAAAGCACATCCATCCAACGAATTATTTGACAAGACCAAACAGGAGTCTGGAAGAACTGTGAGAAAACCAAAGAAAAAAGTCAATTCAAAATACCTAAAACCGAAATCAGAATCTACTAAAAAAAGCGGAACTTCAACAAAGAAGGCGAAGGATTCACACACCGCCACCCCTCCAGCCGTAGTGGAGCAAGACGAAGAATTCGACCTTGACCTCTGAGATGACAAGATGTGGGTTGCTGGGATTGATGAGGCTGGCCGAGGCCCATGTATTGGGCCATTAGTAGTAGCAATTGTTGCCATACCTCAATCAGATATTCAATTACTTGAGGAGAAGGGAATTGATGATTCAAAGAAAATATCTCCTGAAAGAAGATTAGAATTCCATGACTGGTTGTATGAACAATCACAGCACAGAGGATGGCATATTGAAGTCCTCAATGCGATGCCAAGCCACATTGATAACTGGATGGAATCTAGGTCACTTAACGATTTAGAAGTCGAAATGTTTGCTCATGTTGCAAATAAAATCCTCCCTCCAAAGGGACACGATGAAGGCATCCTACATCTCGATGCTTGTGATGTAAATGAACAGAGATTCGGCGATAATATCAGTGCACGACTCAAAAATTGGCCCTGGGGGAACTGGGAAATCACTAGTGAGCATGGGGCCGATGCCAAACACTTGGTAGTTGGCGCCGCCTCAATCATTGCAAAGCAAGTACGCGACTCATTCATTGAGAACCTAAAACAAGAAGAGACGATACAATTTGGCTCCGGTTATCCATCCGACCCACACACTAGGAAGATATTACCCGAATTAGTGGAGGGTGACACACCACATCACATGTTAAGGTGGAAATGGAAAACAACGCAAAATGCTTGGCAAGATATGCACAATTCCCCAATACCGACTAGGCCCCGTGAAACACCATTGTTCAAAGAACGGAATCTGTTAGATTATTGACCCTGTAGAGGTAAATTATCCGGATATGCTCAAGAGGTGTAGCCAAGGCCGACAGGACATGAGCGATTGGATTCCCGATGAGGACACAATTCGCTTAATTCGCAAATATGCGATGCAAAACGCCCTTGAATATGATGGGAAGGGAGAAGCAGGTTCTGTGCAAGGTAGAATCCTTGGCGAAGTTTCCGAACTTCGCCAACACGCAAAACATCTGTTTGGTGTGCTAGGACCAGCAATAGACGAAGCAAACCAACTGTGGAATGATGAAGGCCCAGAAGCTGTCAAAGCGGTGTTGGAAGCAGAAGCACCTGATGCTCTTGAAAAGAGGGTAAAAGAGCGCCGAGAAGGGCTGCCTGAATTACCGAATGCTGTCAAGGGTGAAGTGATTTTACGCTTTGCCCCTAATCCAAATGGGCCACTGACCCTCGGCCACAGCCGAGGTGTTATCATCAATTCTCATTATGCAGAAATGTACGATGGAACAATGATTCTTAGATACGACGATACAGACACTAAAATCAAACGACCAGAGTTGAAAGCCTACGATTGGATTCGTGAAGATTTCACGTGGCTAGCCGGTAAAAAGCCGGACATTATCCTAGAGGCATCGGCGAGAATGCCTGAATATTTAGCCCATGCAAAACAATTCATCGCAGATGATTACATGTATGTCTGCACCTGTACAGCAGATGAATTCAAACAACTTAGAACAGACCAACAAGAATGCCCTTGCCGCGCCAATAGTACACTCAAGAATAGTGATTTGTGGGACCAAATGAACGACACAGAGGGAAGATTCAACGAAGGAGATGCAGTAGTTAGGGTCCGAACTGGCATGGATCACAAGAACCCAGCATTACGAGATTGGCCTGCATTAAGAATTCAGAGAGCACCTCACCCCAAAGTAGGTGAAAAATATCGAGTATGGCCACTTCTAGATTTCCAAAGTGCTGTTGAGGACCACATCCAAAAAGTAACTCACATTATTCGTGGTAAGGACCTCATGGACTCAACTAGAAAACAGAAATTGCTCTATGAAATGGCTGGTTGGGATTATCCTGAAACTCTCTATTGGGGGCGGGTTAAGGTTCACGAATTTGGAGGTTTTTCAACATCACAAATGAAGATTGACATTGAAAATGGGGATTTTGAAGGTTGGGATGATCCTCGATTACCAACCCTTAGGGCTTTGCGAAGACGAGGGTATGATACTGGAGCCATACGGAAGTTTTGGATTGATTTGGGCCTGACACAGAAGGATATCTCAGTCCCTATGTCGACGCTGAACAATCTCAACGCCAAGGCGGTCGATGCAGAAGCACCACGACTATCATTTGTGCGCGACCCACGTACCGTAATCCTAGACATAACTGAGATTGAATTGACCAAAGTTACGTTGCCGATTCACCCTGAACATCCAGACAAGGGAGTTCGTGAATGGCCACTCGGGGAAAACCCACTCAAGGTGAAGATTGCTTCAGAAGATTTTACCTCACGCGAAGGAAGGCGTTTGAAAGATTTTGCAACCATTGGAATCAACCATAAAAAGACGGTGAAGGGGTGGGTCGGTGAAATAATACAAACCGAACGAGTTGACGACACACCGATTATTCATTGGCTACCCAGCAATATGGCACAACCAGCCGTATTGCTGCTTGAAGAAGAAGGCGAATTGTGTTGGGATGTAGGTTTGTTGGAAGTCAACGATTACCCTGACGGGACTGTTGTCCAATTGGAACGAATGGGATTCGCAATTCTTGAAGGTACAGAGGAGGACGGGGCTAGACGCCTCGTTCGGCTACACGGATGAAAACACCACCCCATGGAGCAACTTGCGGTAATGTGAATTTGACTTATTCATGCTGAGCAAGCCGCTTGATTGCAGGTCTTGCCTCAATATGAGCAAGTGCCTCACGGTAATCATTAGGTGAAAAGTAGCCTGCAAACTGACCATCGCTATCTACAGCAACAACAGCATGTGGCTTACGTTCATTCATTTGTACAATAATATCGTCAACATTGTCATTCTGACCAACTTCCATGACATCTGCATCCATGCATTCACCAACGGTCATGTCATTAGAATCGCCGCCATCTGAAATTGCGGAAAGAACCTGATTTGGTGTGACTATTCCTTTGACCATATTGTCTTCACCAAGAACAATCAAAATTCCACGCTCAAGTGCAAGTAATTTGCTAGCAGCATCTGCAATGGAAGCATCCATCTCAACTACTTCATGCTCATCTGTCAAAATCAAGTCTGAGACTTTCACATCATCCATAATAGGTCACTAAGTCCAAGGCGGACACTAAGGTTCATGAATCTGTTGGAATATATTATTTGAATAACAAGTCAAAATAATAGTGAAAACGAGGTGAAAAACATCAGATATTGTGATTTTTGATTACTATTTGATGAATCCCGCAACCCGTTATTTACCCCAAATACATACTGTTTGATGGCCCGACCATCCGTTGCCTTGAAAGAGCCTACGATGACCCACGCACACTGGGGATGCAGATGGTGAAGCGAACAACCACAATTATTGCTCTCTTAGCACTGTTATTATCGACCATGCCAAACAACCATATCATCGGTGATGTAGATGCGCAAATTACTTGTTGTGATTCAGTTGAGATTGACTACTATTTACTGGGCGAAGGTGATGAAACCGGAAAAGGTACACTTAGCCCATTCTCTGCTGATTTGACAACTGAACAAGATGTATGGGTTACCTCCTCGGTAAGTCAACTTACCGAAATCGCTCGTTGGAGAGTTCCACAAGCAACGAGTGGAAGTTATCCAATTTCAACTTGGACACTCTCGGTTAATTATGAGGTAGTAAATGCAGGAGGGGTTCAAGCAAATGTCTCAGCTGAGGTGAAGATAGGAGGGAAATCATGGACGGGCTCCTCAAACACCAATCCAGCATACACCCCAGGTCTTGGAACAGTTGATGTAACGATAGATATTGATGAGCAAGGCAACATTTTCTCTAGTGGAGAGTTAATTGTTGTAGTACTTAGTGTACAAACCCTGATCTTCAATTCCCCTGATGAGGAAGCAGGAGTGAGATTTATTTGGGGTACAGATGAATATGCATCAAATCTGCAAGCAAATATCCCCTTAGTAAAGATGGATTGGCAACCTGCTGCAGTGAATGGAAACTCAGTTCAGATTCCAGTAGTCCTACACTCTGGTTATGGTGCTGCAATTTGGGAAAAATCAACAACCGAATTCAAGATTGATGGCGTGGTTGTTGACACAGTTGTTGCAACTATGCACAATGACGGCGCCCAAGTATACCTAAATTGGCAAGCGCCGGAATCATCTCAAGATGGAGTCTACGAAGTCAATCTCTCGATAACAGTTTCAGAGTCACAGGTTCAACCATTTAATGGTGGATTTTCCTATGTGTTGGCATTTGGAGGAGGTAGTGGTAGCGGATATGGGTTATTCCCTGCGGATGAACCGCTTCGAAGCGGTGGAAGTCAAATCAGTGTCAAAATTGATGCTGAAGTCCAAAGCGGTGACCGCATTCACAGAACAACCCAAATTGAACTAGAAGGGCCCATGGCAACATGGATGAGATGGGGATTAGACAACATAGGTAATGATTCTCTAGACTCACTATCTCAATGGAGAAAGATTCAGGGGAGTTCATCAACGGAAGTAACTCATAACAATCAACAAGTTGATTCTTCTGAAGTTCAAGCCTTGGAAACATATCTATCAGGAAGAGCGTCCTCACTCAAACAATTCATGTTTGATGGATTAATGCTTGATTCTGGTCGCTTACTTGGCGTAGAGCCTATTGAAGCAGCAGCAGCACCAACAGTTAGCATAGATGTAAACGATGATTACGGATTTAGCGATTCAACCATCACGATTACCATTGAGTCACTTGAGAATATTAGAGTAGGTGAAAAGAGTGTTCTTTTCGATAATTTTGTTAGACCACAAGCATCAGCAACTCCGTTTTGGACTGAACTAACAATCGATGCTCGTTTGAAAACTTCAATGATGGTTGGAACTGCAGCAGTAGATGGTAGCGGAATAGATTACTCCCATAAGAGATTCATTTACACAGAAACTGTGACCGTCTCAAAAACTACCTTAGTAGGTGAAGATGCAATGTCGGATTATCGAGTCGCATATGTTATCGGTAGTTTGGCTCATTCACCACTTGTCACCTTATTGCAATCATTTGCAATGTTTGTTGCTTTCACCTTTTTAGCTCGTAAATTGACCAAAGACAAACCAAGGGTTGGTTTCTGGTTGACATCGGTGCTATTCACTGGTGTTTGGGGCTACTCATACTTCTTCGCCTTACCTCTAGTATTCATGCTAGTTGCTTTGGGGGTTGCTGGTGTAATGATGTTGGCTGTTGCTGTTGTAACTCCAAAAATCAGTTTAGATGACGCACTGGCAGATGAAGCTGCATATTTCACGATAATGCCAAGTATTGGGATTCGTAAAAAACCTGTAAAAATCCCTGTTGTTAAATGTCCTGTCTGTGCAGATAAAATTGCTGTAAGGACAACGAAGAGGCCGGTTAGAGTACGTTGTGATGGCTGTGATACACGCCTTAAAATCTCATAAAATCTGAATTACTAACTTTGTAATCAGACTGCTTTAGACAAAATTGAGTCAATCAAAACCGATGCTGCTTTCGGAGTGCCATCCCACATTGCACGCGCTGCAACCATCCTAGTGTGTAAATCGCTTTCAGAATCTGCCAATTTAATACGGTGCCACACCAACTCTTCGAGTCTTGCAGTTGATGGCTTTTCACTCAACACCTGCGGTAAAACAAGTGTGCTTAGCGCGTTTGCCTTGGCATCCACATCTAGCGCAGACCATGTTTCACGAGTACTTGCCTCAATTTCTAGGTCAATCTGTTTTAGCCCAGTCATATCTGGATTTTCTATCTCCGGAATTGGCACTACTCTAACAGAACCCTCCTGATGCAAATGGTCGCGAAGAGCACTATACACTGGATCATACCCTTGGTCAAGCGCCCCAGCCCACCAATTACCGGCCAGTAACCATGGCCGAAGTGAACGCGATTTCTTGCCATCGGGTGAAATTAATTCCGCCAAGGCTGCTGCTTGTGCAACCGTTGAAAGGACGCCTCTGTGGGCTACCCCATCATGCCCTCTCACCCCTGTAGCAAAGAGTGGGGTTATGACAAATTGATTGGGCTGATGTGGCGAGGGTTTGTCCAATGCATCCCCATCTTTCACCTCAATATATGGAGGGCTTGCAGAGCGAGGAGAAAAACGGCGGCGATAAGGGATTTCACTATCTAACAAAGCCGCCTCTAAAAAAGCCGAACTGACCGCTCCTTCGGGTGAAGGCGGAATTATCAGTGTAATAGTATCTGATTGGCTAATTGATGTCGCATAAGTTTGGAGATTTTCGGCAATTGCAGCAAATGCCTCCAACTCCAATAATGAGCGCATGGCCGCCCGACAATGTCAACCGCCAAAAAACCACTTGCAAAAATGGCTATAATTATTCAACCATTAAGCGTAGTTGGTCGCGCTTGTAATTCCACTCAACATCTAATTTACCATTTGACTGGTAATATTGGGCTGTGCGACGAATCTTTGATTCGACTAGATTGAGTTGACGGTTGTTATGCAAATCTTTGCGATTATTCTCTAAATGGTCAATGATGCCCTGTGCCTTACGCATCATGTTCATCAATTCTTCAGGAACTTCACGAGTCTTACCTGCTTCTTCAAGAACTGCGCCGACAGACTTTCCGAGTAGTAGTTTTACATTAGGAACTGAGTGTTGGTCACGTAGTATTGTACCTATCATAGCGTTTGAATTGCCTTGTTCATTCAATTCAACAATGAGCGACTCAACCCTTGAAGCGTCTTGTTCAGACCACTCTGGTAAGTCACTAACATTTGGGCGTGTTGAGCCTGAGCGACCCTTTCCACCACTGTGCATTCGTCCCATGATAACACCTTGAGCGAGCCGCCGACCTACTCCCCATTCATAACCGCTCCGCCTCTCTATGAGAGGCTTTACAGCCTGTGTTTGGTCTTTGCAACCCTGCCAGGGCTACCGAAATACTCCCACTTTGCAGTCACGCTACGAGCGCTGCCAAGGAGGTTTCCTGCTCGGAAAAGCAACACTTCATCGCCGACTCGGATGTCTCCAACCACCTTGCTAACCATAGGCGAGAAAATATCACCCTCAAGTTTCGGACCATCCTCTAAATGCACTTCTGATAGGGTGCCACACTTTGCTAAACTAGGTAAAGTACCCTTTGGAAATGCAAACCTTCCATCTTGAGGGTGCCACATTGCTAACTGCTGTTTTCCTTCAAGAATCTTCCAACGTGGCGGTTTTCCGCCAACATGGGCGTTTTCGAGCCAGTCATCATTATTATGAAGCCAGCGAGAAATGCTTCTCATTTTAATGAGTAATTGTTGTTTCTCATTCATCCTATAATCAGGATGGAATTTCTTAGCAGCATCCTCTGATGCTTGTTTGAGTCTTGCAAGTGCTTCATGAGAGCCAGCACCTTCGCCTTGCCTCGTATCAATAATTTCAACGCCAATTTCATCGCTGTCAAAATTGATTCCACTATGATTAATTATTCTCTTGTAACCATTGTTAGAAACTAGTGATTTGACACATTTTTGGATTGTTGCTAATTCATCGCCGTCCCATTCCCCAGTCACAGGAATATCGTAGTGAGAAGCGGGCCACAATTCCTCAAGTTCACGAGGAACTACCCCTAATGGTGAAGTCACCATTACTTCATGGAGTGGGCGGTGACGAAGTGAACCTCGGAAACGTCTGTGAGACTGTGACATTGAGTATGGTTTGCGAGCACTACATGGAAGCAGTACTAGAACCTCTGATTGCTCAGTAGGTGTTCGATAATCAGAAATTATCCTTTGGATCCAATCAACGATAAGGGGGTCTTGGCGACTAACTGAGCTGTGGCAACGCCATTTCATTCCGTATTTTACGAAACGACGTAATGGCGCTCCATTAATTGAAATCTCGCCTTCATCATTAAATTGCTCACACATCAATCGGTCATGGTAACGAAGATGCTCGACTAGTTTCGGTGAATTCAAAGAACGCTTTTCCACTAATTGACGCAGAGTCCCACTCTTCAGCGCTGATTTTACTGCCGAAATCTCACGCTTCCATTCATTATACTGCGCCCCAATGTCAGAATCTTCATCGTATCCTTCACTTGGCTTTCTTGCCCCATCAGAAGTAAGTAAAAAGCCCAATGATTCTGCTTGCCTTGAACGTGTGAAATCATGTAAGTCAACGCCAAACCAAGTAAGCATAGCGAGGTTATCAGGCCCACCTAACCCAGGACACCATAACAAAGACGAGGGGAAATGAGTTCTAAGGACTGCCAAAGCAGAAACCAATTTGCCGGGATGGTTTGCCAATTGAATAGCATCAACCAAAGCAATAATTTCTGGTTGTTCGGGTAAATCCATTAATTCTGAATCATGCCTCAGTGTTTGCCATGATAGAGAAATTAGGCCACCGTTTGAACGACCTCTTACTCCTGTGTCTGAATCTTCCAATGAAGGTGGCAAAACATGGTTCATTTGACAAAACCATTGTGGGGAATCGTTGTCAAATGGCATTGCCATTGCTCCTCTACCAGTAATTGTCATAGTTGCTGGCAAAGAACTGCTATCATAATCAACTACAAAGGGCATCAAATTAGTGTTGATACTTAGTTGAGATTCGTCATTTCTTGTGCCGATTAGGGCCGGAGTGATGCATAATGGATTCTTGCGGTCACCTAAGGCAATCATGCGCGCATGTCGCAATCTTTCGGCCACCGTCCGGCCTAGCGTGGAATCAGTCACGAAGGGCGCCACCTATGCGCTATAATTGAATGATTCTAAATGCCGAGGGGCGCGCCAAGTAAATGTGAGCCGCCTAACCATAGCCTGCGCACTTGCGATTGCCCTGCTACTAACTGGCATCTCAGTGCCCTCGGAATTGCCGTCAAATGTGACTCCGGAATTCTCATCAAACGTTGAACTAGGAGAAGGTGAAGCCGTGTGGAGCGAGACATTAGATGTACGCGGAAGTCCGTTTTGGATTTCAGTTGATTGCCCATCAGAAAGTAATTGTGAAGAGTTAAATCTCACAGTAACGGACTCTTGGGGTTCAGAATTTAGCACAACCGGCCGCTTCCATTTAGAACTAAGTGGAAATCTCAGTGCCGGCCTAACAACTGTTCAAATTACACGCGAAGGAGTAACTAGCCAAGCATTACTTGTTTCACGTATCTTCTTTGACCTTGATAGTGGTGAATTTGCTGATACCCCTTCACAATTACCCAACCCCGGCGAAAATACTGCTGGATGGCGTCTTATTG
This sequence comes from Candidatus Thalassarchaeaceae archaeon, assembly GCA_965659915.1. Taxonomy (GTDB): domain Archaea; phylum Thermoplasmatota; class Poseidoniia; order Poseidoniales; family Thalassarchaeaceae; genus MGIIb-Q1. Next base: position 6,430 of record CBFHYB010000006.1, on the reverse strand, counting down.
ACATGGCAGGATGTAACTCTCTCAGCGATTGTGGAGCAATTGACCGCAGCACAATAGATGATTCCGCAGTTTGGTGGAATGGCTCTCTTGACTCCACTGAAGATTCTGATACCTTTCAGCTCAATGCAAGTGATGGCGATATTATTGAAATTGAATTCTCAGCTTTTTCAAATGATGTTTTTATTGAATTCTGGAGCCGAACTGCCAACGACCTTCAACTCATTTCTCAACAACAATTCATGGCAGGATCTAGTAATCCTCCCGAAAGATTGCTTGTTGAAGTGAAAAATGATGAAATTTGGGTATCAGTATATCCTGCTAGTAATCAACCAGGATTGTACTCACTACGGTTTGCAAGCCATTCAGCAGAACTTGAAACATCCTTTGGGGAAACCGCATCTGAGCCTTGGATTGCACCTACTATCGCAGATGAAACAATGTCTGGACATCTCACAACCGATGATAGTGGAGATACAATCCGATTGGATGCAGGCTCACGTAGTAAATTCATGGTTGATTGGACAATATCTAGTGCCGCTGATATTCACTTCCAATCAAGAATAGGCACATGGATTATCATCCATAATGAATCGAATCTCAGCGGCAGCATACAATTCACTGTCCCAGTCGATGCAGATGCCGCAGCAATCACTTTTACCAACGCTAGTGAACCACTAATTTGGACTCTGACAACCACTTCTCTCGGCCCAAATGACGGTGCTACCCCTGGGGACGCATCAGATAGTCAGCCAAATGGAGAAGCGGATACCCTAGATTGGGCTATTATGCAATCTGAATCGGGTTATACTAGCGGTACTATTGGTGGTGCAGATATAAGAGATGTATATCTCATTGAGAGAGAAATAGGATACCCATATCGAAGTTTATTGACTGCTACCATTGAATCAGACCCCGGAACTTGTGTTCTCAAACTGGTGCAACTCAATACTACTGCGTACAACGCATGGACTACTGTTTCTTGGAATCTTACTGAAATGCAGGGGCAACAAGCGACGACAACACTTGACTTACCACATGGACGCCATCTCTTGGTAATAGAATCAAACATCACTAGCGAAGTAGATTACACAGTTAATTGGGCATGGTTAACTCCAGAGGGAGCAGAACCAACTGATGGTGAATGGATTGATTATTCCGATGAAGTTGACACCTTTTACATTGTAATTGGATTAGTCTTGTTATCACCTATGATGGTGGTTATTTACTGGCGATGGAAGGGAGAGGGAGTATTACAAATTGAAGCACATGAAAAGAGTAGATTGAAGCGCTTGCGGGAGCGATTAATTGCTGCTGATCCAAATAATCTAAAGGACCCGAATGCACTACTTCATGCACTAGAATCGCTCGCAGATACAGACTGGGATGCATTGGTCATGGAATGGGGTGAGCCTCTCACACGCCATACTACCGAATCGCTTGACTTGATTGTGTGGGGATTGACTGCCAATGATGGAGAACGTTCCGTCACAGTGGGCCTAAGACTACTATCTGAAGAATGGACATTAGCGGCAATCAGATTCCAGGCTGTTGAAGGTAGTGAATGGACTGTGACATCCGTAACCCCTGAATCATTGTTTGATGGTGACGAGGTTTTCCTAGGTGATTTGAATGCTAAAACAAATCGTTTCCTGCGTATTGATATGGAAGGGGTTGCTGATGGCTTTGATTTGATTCTATCAGGGCTAGTTGGTGGGAAACCGGTTGCAGCAGTACCAACAAAAGCAGTACTCACAACCTCTGAAGAAGAATAGCCCAGATTGTCATTAAACGATTGATTATCTGGTACCGCGTCTTGATTTCGCTTCTTTACGGACTAAATCCTCTACCGAATCTAAATCAATACCGATTTCATCTCTTAGTCCCTCAATCTGCTTCTTTACATTCTTTGATAATTTTGAAGGGACATACAACTTCAACAACACAGTGACATTTCCTCGTCCGCGACCACGAGACCGAGGAAATCCTCGGCCTTTCACATCTAAGGTATCACCAGGTATTGAACCCGCAGGGACATCAATTGTGATGTCTTTTCCATCAATGTGTGGAAGCGATATGGATGTTCCAAGAAGTAATTCAGGATATCCTAGTGGGAGAGCCATTAGAAGGTCGGACCCATCTCTTTCGTACCAGTCATGATCTTCAATATGAACTTGGATGTATAGGTCACCAGGACTGCCACCGCCGCCTCGAATTGGTTCCCCTCGGCCGCCCATCCTCATACGAGTTCCATCAGAAATTCCGGCAGGAATTGAGAAGCGGATAGTCTGCTTTTTCTTCACCCTACCTTCACCACGACAGGGTTTACATGGGTCAGTAATTTTTCTTCCCGAACCATTACAATCAGGGCAATCAGTCACCATTTGTTGAATAAATGGGCCAATCTTACGATTTTGAGTTACTTGACCTTGACCAGAACATGTACCACAGGTCTTGACACCATCTGGGCTGGCTGCTGCTCGACCTTCACAAGCTTCGCAGATAACGAGGAGTTTTGCCTCTAATTCTGTCTCGCCGCCTAACATTGCCATATTCATGTCGACAGAGTGTCTGATGAGAACATCATTGCCACGCGAAGAGCGGCGGCTTGTTCCACCACCACCAAAAAATTGCGAAAAGACTGAGTCAAATCCGCCGCTAAACAAATCATCCATTGAGATATTAACACCTTGGAAACCGCTACTTCCAAATGGATTTCCACCAGGGGAATCATGTCCGAACGTGTCATAATTTCGGCGTTGTTGGGGATTAGATAAGACGGCGTATGCTTCTTGAATTTCCTTAAACCGATTTTCCGCTTCTGAATCATCTGGATTCTTGTCAGGATGGTTTTTTCTGGCTAATGAACGAAATGCTTTCTTCAGCTCGTCATCGCTAGCATCACGGCTAATTTCCAAGACTTCGTAGTAGTCTCGCTTCGCCATGACCCCATCACCGAATGGTCGCTGACTGCCCACCTGTTTTGAATCTGACCATTATGCTGAATGACACAGTATTAGGTTAGGGATGAGCCACAACTACCACATGTACCTCTACCCACAGGGTTCCTTGACCCACAGTCCAAGCAAATTTTGGTTTCCTTACCAACTGTTTTACCGCCGCCAATTGATGCCCCAAGGTCATCAAACAACTTATCCTCTCGGGTAATTCCTGCAGCACCCATTTGACCACCTCCCACTTCTGGCTTTGGCTTTGGCTTTGGTTTTGGTTCTGGCTTTGGTTCTGACTTTGGTTCTGGCTTTGGCTTCTTCTGCTTCTCTAAACGTTCATCTTCATCATTCAACTGAGCCATCATATCATCAACATTAGTTTGACCTGACCCTGCTGCTTTCATCATCTCAACAGCAGCACCAGACATTTGCGCCATAGGATCGGTATCCCCAGACATGCGGGCTGAAGAGCGTTTGACGTGCTCTTCATCGTGGAACATTTGCACCTCTTCTTTTGGCTTCTCATCCCCAATCTCACCAGTACGTTTCTCACGAAGAATCTCATTGACTTTTCGCCCTTGAATGAGGTCTTTATCACTTGCTTGATAACCCTCTGCGTCCCTTTCAAGGCCAGCCATAGCAGCATCAGCCTTGCCCCATAATCCTTGATCTTCGGCCTTGTAGGCTTTGCCTAATTTCTTGATATTCTTTACTCTGTGAAACTCGTGGTCTCTTTCGCTTCGAGAACGTTTGAAAAATACAAATCCAAGAAGAAACGCAAATCCATAATACGCACCAATTTGCCAATTTTCGACTAGAAGTAAGTCAACAGCAGGAATAATTCTGCCAATTAATCCTGCAATGATTAGAGGAACCAATAGAATAGCCCAAGAATTCAGGCTGTTCTTTTCATCATCAGCCATGTCTACCAAAGCGTTGGACAATGCGATATGGGTTCAATGTTACCCCCACTTGCTAAGCAAGTCTTCAGAGACTATCTTGTGACGCGGTCCTTCGCTGCTCGGCCCTTTCTAAACAATCCATCAAGCAATCCAATGCTGAAAGTTGTGTGAAGTAGTAACAGCATTATTGGAACCCCGACAATCAAACTTGGTTGTGAACGGGTGAAGGATTCTAAAAGGCCGTGAAGAAGCAGGACAACGGTGTAAGCGGCGATTGGAATTTGCCATGCAGGGAATCCACCAACCATGCAACCAGACCAGCACAATGCTAGAGTAGTTAGCAATCCAATCCACGGCAGAAACTCAAGAATTGAGGCTCTTTGAGGTGTTTGTCGTATATGCTTAGTACGCCAAAACCCGTAACGATGGCCAAAGCGGAGCCATCCAACAACCGAAGTCCGTTTGGCCATGTGGCAATACGATGCGTCTGAACGCCACAGACTCCAACCCTGGCCGTCAAGACGCATGTTAAGTTCTGAATCCTGAGTGGTTATGAATTCCGGATTCCAGCCGCCAACCGCATCTAAAGCGGCTCGGCGATACAATGTGAATGGAGGTATTGTGGTCCGCTGACAACCGGTAAATTGAGCAAATTGACCGCGGCCACTAGCCAAGGGATTCTGTAAGGTTGCCTCAACCCAGCGCCCAATCATTTTCAGAGGTTGGTCACTCTCTTTGACAAGAGTTCCTATACCAGCAATTTTTTTGCCATCATCCCCAAGTTCATCTTCCAAATCATCAAATTCATTCATTCGTGATTCAATATGCTTGGGAGGCACCCAAACGTGACCAATCATCTCAAGCACATGGGTTGCCTCGTCTGGTAATTGTTCTAGACTGAGATTTCTAGCCTCAGCAACAAAGCGATTAGCATTATCTAACAACAGAATTTCTGGCCCACCTTCAACAGCAGATTTTTTAGCCAATTCTGCTATGATTTCACGTGTTCCATCATCACTACCCCCGTCTACAACATGTATCAAATGCTGTTCAGCAGGCCAAGTCTGAGCCATCAATGATAACAGACATCTCTCAATATGATCCGCCTCCTGAAAGGTCGGAACTACGGTGACAACATACGGCTCAGCCATCAGACTCAACCACCCCTGATTGGTTAATGTCTGTCAATCTTGCCACTACTCAAGCGATAGAGTTCATCATCTAACCACTCTTCGCAACTTCCGATGAGTTCTCCGTACGCAGTGGTTTGCACGACAATCCGCCCTTCCGACCACGCCCCAAGCGTTGCTGATTCTCTCAGCACCCTATTCCCCGAACTTGAACCACCAGAGTTCAAAGAAAATGTATTCCCCGTCACTGAAAAAGAAATGAAATGGGAGTTTGAGGAAGTTGACCTAAGCAAATTCCTTGAACGTATTTCCGAATTGAGAATTCTTGATACAGCGTTAGATGCAATGGGTGCAAACTTGTATGATAATGAAACCGTTTTTTCACTTTCTCGCCAAGCTGCTTTAGCAGGAAAAGTTGCCTTTGTTCTAAATGATGAAAAATCACTTGGCGGTACCATCGACGTCACTCTCCGCGGCGACAACTTAGCCGCTTGGATAGAGGAATCAACTTGGCATGAAGGAAGAATTGAGTATCCACGCTCTCTCAGTGATGATTGGTCTATGCACAAAGATGGTGAAGTCAGCGAATGGGTTGACGAAAATTCAGACCGATGAATACTAATTTCACAGGTTTTCAATTCCTCGCTCTTGTATTCGCTTCACAAATTCAACATCTGGTGGAAGCCATTCGACATCCATCAATTCATCTACAGCAAGCCAGCGGTTTTCATCATGAGAAGTCATTACTGCCGGAGGTAATTCCCCCTCAACTTCACACAAGAAGAACGTTAGGTGAACAACCATTTCTGGCCATGCATGAGAATACTCTTCACACACTCGTACTGGTTTGATAATCCAACCAAATTCTTCGTGATACTCACGACTAATCGCTTCCTCTTTACTCTCACCTTTTTCGACCTTACCACCAGGGAATTCCCAGTAACCAGCCATGTATTCATCGGATGACCTGCGGGCTGCAAGTAGGCGGTTATTTTCATCCCTCAACATACCGCCAACAACTTGCATTTCAGGCCTCTGTACTGTGATTGCAATAACCTGTTTTACTAGTGAAATTTGGGTTTCTAATGGGATTTTATCTGCTGGAGGTAGGTGAACAAATAGTACAGGGATGACTCGATTCATTCGGTCTCTCAAATCAGCCTCTTCAACTGCTTGAAGGGTTTTGAAATAAGTTTCATTACAGATGAAACGACCGGGGTCTTCACTCTTGCAAATTAATTTATCATCACCAAACTCTGCCATCAACAAATTAATCGGTGCTGTTGTGTGTAGCAAATTGTGTCCAGAATCTGTGATGATATCCGATGATACTTGACGGCCGCCATTATCAGCGATACGGAAATCTAACTCATTGAAGGATGTAGCCTCAAGAGAGATTACATCTCGATTTTCAGCCAATCCCAGATGGATGATGGCTTGTGGCATGGTG
>CBFHYB010000005.1:20540-35833 GCA_965659915.1 Candidatus Thalassarchaeaceae archaeon | reverse complement strand
ATTTGATGAAATCAGAAGACTGCTCTGGAGTTGCTGGTGTAGTAACAACTCCCTTAAGATAGAAACAGTGGCTTCCAGCCTCGGTTCCTTCTGGAACGGTGACTTCAACAGTAACAATCTCACTTTCACCACTGTCAATTGAAACCACAGATGGGTCTACTGATGGAGAGAGGGAAGATTCACATGTAGAGTTGCTCTCAAAAGACAATTGAATTGTCTCATTTGTTTGGCCAGTGTTCTCCACATTTACTGTCCATGTTACAGGATTACCTCCGTTGAAGGTACGGTCAGGATTTGATGCGGTCAAATCAACTCCAGTTATCGCCCCACCTGAACCCTCGCCAGCGGTTGTAGTAACAACCACATCTCCAGTCTCTGGCGCATTCAGAGGCGCTGTTCCTGTTGCTGTAACAGTGGTTTCACAACTATCCTCAGCATTTTGTGAAAGAGCTACCGTAAGAGTGGTGGTTTCAGAACCACCACCTGATATCTGGCCGGGAATCTGCTCAATTGTTGAAGTATATCCTGTACAATCCTGTGCTTGAGTCGTGGTAAGTGAAACTGCCATATCTTCGTCGCCTGTGTTAGAAACTGTAATTGTGTAAGAACCATTTTCCCCAGGATTTACCGTAAGAGCCATCGGGTTTGATGTAACAGACACACCAATACTCGCTGAAACCGTTGGAACAAAGGAGAGAAACAGCAGGGAAGTGAACAATATTGCAGCATACCGAGAGGTGCTCCGGCTCGTGCGCATGGTGGGCGAAGCCCACCCCTCCTTGATGAATATGCGGCTATTCTGAATTTCAGGTGCCTCGAGTCCCATTTCTATTCACACCTTCACGAAATCAGATATATTGCCTTCACAATTTCGGCAATTTGAAAGTTTGGAAATCCCACATTCAGAATCTCCCAAATGATAGCGTGCTCCACATTTTGGACATGCTTGCCAACCACTAGTTGGAAGTACATCAAGGCACACCCAACATTTGTGATTTGGATCAGATTCTTCGTCTTGTTCAGGCTTTGATTCATCTTTAGTCGAAGTGACCGCCTCTTCCGCCGTATCAGCGCTAGTAACTGAATCATCTTCTGAATCTGAATCGCCAGATTCTTCATTCTTATCTTCTTCTTTTTGCGATTCAACTTGGACCTCATCTTCTACCTGTACGAAAGCATCAGCAGGGGGTGCTTGAACCGGTTGTGATTGAGGTGGCGGTGGAAGCGGGAAATTACCAACCCCACTTGATTTCGTCACATCTTTTGTAGCAACATCTTGTACAGGAGAGGCAGGAGTTTCCATCGATGAACTATCTGGGGGTGGCGGTAATTCTTCATTAACCGGTGGTGGAGGTAAAACAACATCTGCTGAATTCGGCGGGGGTATTGGTAAATTCCCTATATTATTCCCTAAATTGATGTTTGATGATGATTCTTGTTTTCGCATTGAAACAAGTACAAATCCACCAGCACAAATCAAAAGCAGTAGTATTACAGCCCCAATAATTTGTATTGTTGAACCACTTGAACTCACTTCACGATTGGGATCATCTGTTACATTAAATTCAATGCTATGAGAAGAACCTGAAACATCATCAGCTGAAAGAAGAGAAAGTACGAGGGTCCCAAGACCGGGTTCATTTGCCATTACTTCAACAGTCAAAGTACGAGCCTCGCCTGCAGATAATTCAACCATGTCACCGTTCACCATAGCAACATCCCAGCCATCTGGACCGGTCACGCCAATCCGATGTGACAAAAGGGCATTACCATCGTTTACAATATCTATTGAAAAAGTTGTTTCCACACCTTCCACTATTGTTTCTGGCTCAACGTAGTTTTCCCATAGTACATTCTTCGTGGTCGCAGTTTTCAACGTTACAGTATTTGATATTTGGATATCATCTATTGTTAATTGCATAGTTACCGCTGGTTCACTTCCAGCATCTGTACTAGGTGGCATTACAATTAGACACTCAACACGTTCACCACTACTTGGGGCTACTTCGGGCATTGAATCGCACATTCCAGTCCATGCACTTGATGGTAGTAACAATTGAGTTATTGGTGTCCAAGGTTGGGCTCCACTATTTGTCACTAACCAAACTAACCTGAATCCAGGCATTCCTACGGCATGGTCTCCCAAACCAAATATGCTGGAGGACCTAGAACCATCAGCCAATATAATCTCATCAAAAGTGATGCTTGGTTGGGGTATTGATTGAACATCCAAATATCCTTCCCATTCAATACGGAATCCCGAACTATCAATCAATATCAATTGTATAGGGCCTGCTGCGGCTACTCCATTTCCTTGTAAACCAATGACAAGTGATTTCGTTTCCGTGGGTTGTAAAGTCATGGTTGGGAGTTGATTGGAAACCGCCCAACCACCAGGTAATTCCACTGTTGGACTTAGTGTGAGTTCAATATTTCCTTCATTCATTACTGTAAATCTAAGGTTCAGTTGGCTATCTGGTCGTAAACTCCCAAAACTTGACTCATTGAGTAGACTTGCATTTCGGTAACCAGCCACAATGAAATCAAAATCAAGAGCCCACGTCAAACTATCATCAAGTTGTGAGACGGCAGTCAAAGAACCGCTTAGCAGAGTACCGGATGAAACCATGTGATCCGATGGAGGGACTAGAGTTACTCTCGAAACCTGACTACTAGCAGTAGCGATGTAGCCTGAAGATGCTGACGGTGAGCCTGCAATTGAACCGAGTGAATCAAAACCAAGATGCCAACCAAACGGGGCGTTGAGAGTCAAATCCCAGCCCTGTGGACCATTTCCTTCGTTATGCATGGTCACATCAAATGAAGTGTTTTCAATTGGGGAAACAGAAATTTGGTTAATGTTATCAAATCTGAATCCTGGTAAAATAGGAACATCTAACGTCAACGTAATTGGATAATCTATCCCATTATCAACATCACTTCCAGTCACCGTAAATTGGTAAATCCCTGGTTCGGGGGGAGACGGATGTACCATCGTCAGCCCAACATCCACTGATTGTGAGCCGTTGAGAGAGAATGTTGTTTGAGAAAATGATTGGAACCAATCATTGAATTGCTGGCCGTCGCTTTGACGAATTGGCTTCTCAACAGAAATCGTAGCATTTGTTGGAATTAACGCTGTATTTCTAATAGTGAGATTCCATTGTGCGGTATTACTTGTAGAATCCCTGACTCTTTCAATCACATTTTGAGTAGTGACGCGAACCCCCGGCTCAGTAACACCTACCGTCACGAGCAAAATATTGTTCGCCTCATCCAATTCATCAAAGGCGTCTGTGGGATCTACCTCAATGATGATGTCATTATCACCATTTGAAACAGGAGTCCATTGCCAATTCAATCCCTTCACTTCACCCGGACCAAGACTAATGGTTTGAGTGCTTAATATCTGACCGCCAGCACTTGCACGCACCTGTAAATCATCCATCACACGGCTCCCCATGTTGGATACTTGTGCTGTGAAAGTTACCTGCTCATTGACTTGTGGTATTGGGTCTGAGAGTGAAAATGACTGGGGTACAAACGCCGCATCGGGTGACAAATCATCAACCCCAGCGCCACGAATAGCCAATGCGTATGTCTGTTCAGATTTTTGCCCACCGTGTCGAACATCGGAGACCCTTACTGTCCAAATTCCCTTTTGAGCTTGATCAATCAAAACCACCTCAACGTTGTTGACATCATCAGCAGTACCACCGGAAACTGAACGCCCGTTTTCAAAGACATTACCTAGGTATGTGGTTGTTCCATCCGGTGCTGTTACTAGCAAATCCAAATCATTCTGAAGTTGGTCAGTAGCCCAAGTACTACCACGATAATCAGACCATGAAAGAACTATTTTCAATTGTTGCCAACCATGGGTTAGATTGAATGAGTAATCTCGGTTGTTTCCGCTTCGCAAATAATTGCGGTCATCAACCCAAACCCCAGTATCACCTATGGCTGCTAATGAGCGTTGCAAGTTGACTCGTCCCCAACCTTCGTCGTTGTTTGGAATATCACGGGTCCCCATATCTTCCGCACCCAAAATCAGTAATGACTTCACCAAAGCCCCCTGAGGTTCTGGCCGATGTGCTACTTCCATCAGATACTCTCGAATGAGTGCTGATGCCCCTGCTGCGTTTGGAGCAGCCATCGACGTTCCTGAATATTCCAAATACCATTGGCTTGACCAACTTGAGCCAGAAGTGTCAGTTGCATCTTGAGAGCGACATGAACGTACCCATGCACCAGGTGCAGATACGTCTGGTTTGATTCGACCATCTTCAGTTGGACCACGACTACTACTACTCGCTAATGTATCAGGAGCGCCTCCACCTCGATTGTGATGATTACCAACCGCAATCTGATTTTTTGCTGTCGCTGGTGGAGTTATCGTACCAGCCCCATTACCATCATTACCCGCTGAAAATAATGCTACCATTCCATCATATGACCAATATTGGTCGTAATGGTTAGTCCTATCATCAACATCTGCGCTATCTGTTGTATATTTACCGAAATTCGTTTGGGAACCCCAAGAATTCGTGTGTATATTTGCACCACTATTGTACGCGGCATTGAGAAGGTAATTCATGCTGGGAGAGTAGAATTGACCGTCACTATCTCTTTCCATGGCTTGGAAATATAGGTTAGCCTCTGGAGCAACTCCGGAATACCCACCTCTACTCCCATCACCAAGAACAGTACACGAAACATGAGTACCATGGCCAGAATGTGTATCTTCGGTTGACGAATCACCACTTACTACTGAAACCACCGCGTTAATTCTGCCATTCATATCACCATGATCTTGGTCAAGTCCAGAATCTGCAACTGCAATAATTTGCCCACTACCATTGAGAGTGGTTCCAAACGCAGAAACAATTGATGACACCTTCATGTGGCCTTTTGCTTCGGAATTATGTAATTCAAAAATTGGAGGGGCTCTTAGCCATGATATTGCTGGGTTTGCAGCTAATACTGGTATATCATTTGCATTTACCCAACCTTCGTAGCGGCCAACATCAAGATTTGCTTCAACTATCATTTCAGATTCAGCCACCTCGCTAACACTCCACTTCCAGCCTTCAATATCCACTCCATCAACAAGTGAACCATCTATGTTTGAGCGCCATCCCTCAATACGAATAAATTCGCTTTCACTGATTTGATTGTCAAGTAATTCGTCAGAAACAAACATTGCTAGAGGGACCGGGTGCAAGGCTACTACTGAAGGAAGGGATTTTACTGCTTGGAGGGTAGTTGCATCCCCTTGAATGAAAAATCCAGAAGGTGGAATATAAGCTCTAATTTCTGCTCCTGTGACTGAGGATATTTCTTCTTGGGCTGTCCACAAACCAACCTCTCCATCAACTAAAACCATAGCAATATCAAATCTGGATACTGCCAAAGAAGGCGGGATTACTTGATTCAATCTCAAACCATTTGAATCATAGACACCAATTCTCGTTGAGGCTTCGGTTGTACGTATTTGTTCAGTCCCCTCAGTCAATATTGAATTATTCAATCCTCGAATGCTGTTTGGATCCGGTTCAATCAAAATATATTCAATTGTACCCAATTCATTTCCAATGAAATCATCGGATTCTGCCTCACTAGGCAGAAGTGAGGCCATTGGCATCAATAAAAGCAATATCAGCATCAATAATGCAGTATAGCGGTTTGACATCGTGTCCCCTCCTTTAGAGGGGACAACCGAGCCTCTATATCAGTTAGGGTTCAGTGGTTTGTTCTTGCATTAGAACCAATGTCGCTCGGTTTTATCAGTGAAATACTCACTACTCCAATCGCCAACTTCGTGGTTCCAAGATTCTTTCAAATCCTCAGCACCATAGTATGAATACTCTAATTCAATAATAATTTGATAATTAGCCCATACAGTAGCTCCACCAATTACTAACTCAAGATCATCACCAGCAATTGATGTATGGGCTGCAATTTCAGAACGATAAAATCTCGTTGAATTCAAGACTTCACCATCTTCATCAGTAAATGTCACTTCAAGTGTCACATCAGTAATTGATTTTGTACCATAATTATGCAACTCAACCATCACCACATGACCAGGGCCACTCTGCATGTAAACAGAATCTACGGAAACAGCATCACGTGGTACAACCCAGAACACTACTGCGAATGATGTGAAAATTAAAAATGCCATAAAAATTGATGCCAGTACCACATTAAGTGGAGTGATTACTTGGCTAACTCTCTCACCAACTTCCCTCACTTTTTCTAGTGCTTCGTGGGCTAATTCAACCTCTTCCTTTGAGAAGGTTTTTCCTCCAACATCAACTAATTCTTCCCCCTCATTAAGCTCCGCTTCTTCAAGGGTAGGATTATCCGAATCACCAACTAAATTGAAGGCGCCTTCTGGTTGATCTTTAGACATATTTTGCACCTCAGAAAATTGTAAACAACAGTGTAGCAGCCACAGTTGAAAGTGGCTCTGGGAAGAGCCAGTGTGTTGATGAACTATCAAAACCGGGAACGGCGTTTAGTAGTGATAAATCACTGGTTAGGCCGTTAACACTCATTGTTGAGGCCGATGGAATGAAACTAGTTGTTTGAGCATCTATGAGAACCGCTCTTGCGTCAAATGTTTGTCCACCTATGTCCGCTGTCACCCTCGCTGTAGCGGCTATTCTACCACCTCTGACATCACTTACCTTGACAATAGGGTATGTATCTGCAATCCAATAAGCTTCAACCGTTGCGCTCTGCAAATTTTCACCAATTGCTTCAACCTGCTGAATGTAAACTCCTGGTGATGCAGGGACATTCGTCTGTTTGACATAGATTCTACCGATACCGCCCTCGGAAGATGACACCGACAGCCCAAAAGTTTCAGTCGGTGCAATTGATACATGACTAGCCATATTTTCAGCTAACATCAACATATCTCCCCTACTGTTTATTGCTCTACCAGCCGCTGTCATGAACAAATCCATACCTTTTCCTGAGGATGTATAATCAAGAGTCGGCATACCTTGGAAACTGGTATCTTGAGTAATATCAAAATTGAAAGAAGGCCTTACATCAAGAGTCATCGTACCTGGAACCTCGTTGATAAATACCGTAAGTGGCCACCACTTCCCTTCCGTGTATACTTGTTGTTGCATCATTATTGACTCTACACTTCGTTTGTTGATTTGTTCTTCTTCCGGTACTGTCATTGAAAGATGAACTCTCTGACCAAGTGCTGCATTAAAATCAACAGACCGGGGAATATCGTTGAGTAATACCTCAGACCTAGTGGCCCCCTGTCTGTCAAGTAACATCGCATGAACAAAATCAAGTGTATGTGACATCTCATAGCGAGATGTCAACTGAATTTCTGGAATTGCTAAATCGTTAATGCGTTCTAAATCCATCTCCACTTGAAGATTAGTCTGTTGTCCAATCTCAAAACCAAACATTGTGAGAGCGAAGTCTTGACCTTCAAATCCTTGCACATCTATGATGAATTCTTCGCGACTGGGAGTCCATCCTGAAAGGTCAATTTCAACATGATATTTGTCACGCACACTCATGTTAGTGTAATCTACGAATATATTGGTTTGAGGAGGAAGGTCTGGCAACCAAGAGAGCAGATGGAATGCTGTGCTGTTCTCATGCTGACCTGCTCTCATCGCCATCCCATGCACCCAATCAGGTTGTTCTAATGGCATATTTCCTTGACGAATATCTATAATTAAATCAAATGGTGCATCGGTTTCAAGATTAATTCCTACAGAGAAATCTTCGCTACCCGACCCATTGCCTGTGATACTCGTTGCAAAGCCACTGAGAATATCGTTGACACCACGGCCTACATCAGAAAATCCTGCGAGGAAGAAACCTACTCCGCCAAGACCATTTTCTGTTGAGAAAGATGGCATTGAAATTGAATTCTCACCATCCGATGGAGGTATTGCAATTTCCAAATTGGCCGGTAAAGGACTGAGTAATATCTCTCCGTTAATTCCTAGTGTTGGATCTTCCCAATCAGTTTCATCTCTGAGCATTATTGCCAAATCATTTCCGCCTTCTGTAACAACACTTGCCGTTGGCATCCCATCTCTACCAGAACTTCCTTCCAAAACTGGCTGGGAATAGGAAATTTCTGAAATTCCACTAATATGTGCTGATAGCGATGCTTCGTTGGTGTCAATATTCTGCCAGAATTGAAAGTGATCTCCATCCATTGTACGCAAATCAGTTGCATTACCCATCTGAATTGTGACACCCCCAATTGGGGTATCACCTACCCAATCAACTGTTGAACCCATTCCCATACTGAAATTTTGAGGGAACTGTTCAATGAGTACAACCTGCCTTTGCTCGCCTGAGCGCCCAGAGTAGAGAATCTCATCTATTCCTCTATCACTTTCCCATGTGAGATTTCCTTCGGTAACTAACAAGTCAAGACTTGCTGGTTGATTTGAGACATAGACTGACTGGAAATTTTCCGACACTAACGATTCTGATTCATGTTCCATGTAGATAAATCGTAAAGGGTCGCCACCTTGAGATTTCAATGAAACTAGTTGTTGTTCTGCTAATGCATCGTCAACAATGTGCAGTGATTTCAGACCATCGAGTTGGATACTCACAGCGACGGGTACCAACGGTTCCACCATCCCCTGCCTACCGTTTACCATACCTAATCCAAGGTCTGACGCCATAATTACATGGGGACCATCTGTAGTTGGTTGCATACTAGAACCAAGTTCTATGCGCGCCATCCCGAGACTCATCAATTGACGGTCTGCTGCAATTGAAGTGTAGAAATCGAGGTAGATTTCACCACCTGTGCCAGTACCAGAACCATCGCCACCAACGATATTGACAATTGCTTCTGGAATGCTATTTACAATATTACCAATATCAATGAAGACATCAACGATATTGAGGATTGTAGAATCTAAAAGTGCTGATATAGGGTCTGATTGGGCATTTCCAATAGCCGATTCTGCAGCTTCACCACCCCCTAGTTGGAAACTACCTTGCAAAACTAATCCAGTGGGTAAATCAGTGGCATGGATACGTAATCGCCGGTGATCATCAATTGCACCCTCTCGTTGAAACCATGAAGAATAATCAATTTCAGTAACAGACTGAGTTGCAAATAACACCACTAGTGTATTTGGTGGGTTAGTCGGGTCAACCGGTAATGTGGAATCAGCATTATTTGGAGTTGTATCTTTACTGAAATTCTTGATTGCAAGTATCATTGAAACTCTTTCTGGCATTTGTCCTGGTAATTCCGGTGAGGATTCACTACCAAGCATTCGGAAAATTCGTGAAACCTCATCTGATGGTAGTTGCCCGGAGGGCATTCCTCTCAACCAGCCAAGTGAATCTGTGATATTACCATAAGGTTCGCCCGGTGCAGAAACATGGTTTGAACGATTCTCGTGGAAGTGTAAATGTAGGTCTGCTCTCTCATCAGCGAAGTATTCAACTGTGTCTAAACCACCTTCCCCTGTCATTCCAAATGAGGTTGTGAGAACATCATCATTCCTCAAAACTAAATCAATAACAGAAGGTAGAACCACGTTTGTCTCAACAGGATGTATTCCAATATCAATGTAAGCAAATTCGCTAGTCTCTTTGTCCCCTGCATTAGCCGGCGCGTCAAAGTGAACATAACCAAAACCAACACCTACGGTGCAACGATGAACACTAGATTCAGCACCATGCATCGTTGCGGCATCGTAATCATCGGGACAATCGGTTTGTCCCACATTGTCTACATGAATCGCATATGGTGCTGCTACTGACGCGATTGAAATCCCTGTTTCATCTATTGGCCCAGTAACAATTCCAATTAACGCCGAGATGAATGAAAGTGTAGCCCCACTAATATCAAACCAAAATCTCTCAAGTCCTACTTCCAAGCTAAAATCTTCTGGCATCATAGTGAATCGGCTATCAATGACCCAAACATAACTCTCTCCTTCGCCAAGTGGATTCAACGAATATGCGAATTGTTTCATAAGCGATACTTCGAGATATTCAATATGGTCCCACAAAGTTGCCTCAGTATCAAGAGCCACTACTGAGAATTCAATGGTCGGTTCAACCCACAAAGTAGTTGGTGGATTTCCTTCAGTCCCCCAACCATCACTCTGTGAGGTGTCTACAGTGAAACCGACCTCAATGTCGTTGGTGGAATCATCATCAATCGAGATTTCATGAAGCAATGGGTTTGAGCCTGTAAGTAATCCAATTAATCCACCAGCAAAAAGCCCAGTTTCTGAAAAGTCAACCTCTTCGTAGTGATTATACTCCTGTCCTGTATCTGTTTTGAAATGAGTCCAAATAACAAAATTATCTGCAGTCAACAGAGTTCCCCAAATATTGTTGGCCCATTCATCTGGATGTTCATCTGGATTGAGTACCATCTCATATGGTGTTGGATGCACTGCTTCAGGAGGAGTGGAATCAACCATCACCATATTTGACATGCTCTCATCAATTCTCGCTAGCGGGTCATTCGCATCACTCAATCTCTCCTCCAATCGAACTTGGTCAAGAGCGTTGCTAGCGGCGGTTGTTACCGCTGCATTACCAATCATGGTGGATCTAGTTTCAAGCGCTGAATCAAGTTGAGAAAGAATGTCAAAATCCTCAGCACTGATCTGTAATTCGGCTGATGAAGTGCTAATTGGGGCAACAAGTGGCAGTAAAATGATGAGTGTTATCAAAATCCCCATTTTTGAGTCTGATGTGCGAGGTCCAGCAACTAACAATCTGACGCTTGCCTCCTCCATGCTGTAATTTACTCGCTCATGTTGCTTGAACGATTTGGTTCATTGAATCACAAATGAGTCATTTCTTGCATTATTGGGATTAGCCAATGTTACTCGTCCTCATAGAGGACGATTTCTGACTTATTTTTCAAGGCGGATTCGTTGATCACACTTTGGACAGGCGACTAGAGCCTGTTCAACATCATTTGGCATGTCTACGGCGAACATCTGTTCACAAGAAGGACAAGAGGCTTTCACAGTTGTACTGTCAACAACTTCAGGTTCAGGTTCAGCCACTGGCTTTGCTGTAGGCGCTGCTTTAGATTGAACAGATGGTTGGGGTGTAGAAACTCCTGCGGAATCTGGAAGAGCGATTCCGGATGAGCGCTTGGCAACTTTACCTTCAGGTTTAGTTGTAGGTGATTGTGGTTCTGACTGAGGCTTTGCAACTTCGGTTGCAGGTTTCTCATCTTTACTTCGGAGGAAATCAAGGTCATCTATAATTGGATCTTTTTCAGCGACTTCTTGCGGTTCGTCGTCATCACCAAATGCAGCCAAAGCATCGTCGGAAACTATACCCTGAGAGTACCCTGTTCCAGCTAGTGCGGCAATGCTAG
This sequence comes from Candidatus Thalassarchaeaceae archaeon, assembly GCA_965659915.1. Taxonomy (GTDB): domain Archaea; phylum Thermoplasmatota; class Poseidoniia; order Poseidoniales; family Thalassarchaeaceae; genus MGIIb-Q1. The sequence continues at coordinate 24,456 of CBFHYB010000005.1, read as the reverse complement.
CATCCCCTCCACCACCATAACCACCTGATTGCGACCCAGATGGCGCATACATTGTGAGTTGGTCATCACGTTCAGGTTCGGGTTCTTGAGCCTCTTCTCCTGAGGCTGCTTGAGCAAGAGCAACTGCTTCTTCGTGCAACTTTACTTTACGCTTTTTCCAGGCAAACCATCCACCACCACCTAGTACCACGATAATCACTAAAATGATGAATGGGACTACACTATCTAGGGGAGATGAAGAACCACTTACAGCAGATGGGTCGACCTCAACATCCACTAAAATCTGAACTGTTTTTGAGAGGTTTGCATCATTAGTGACTGTAACTGTGACATAAGTCGGTTTCGCGACGCTGAAAGTCCAAGCAACTGTGGAGCCAGTGGCGTCAATATCATTCCCAGTCACGCTGTCTCCATCAGAATCAACCTCTTTATCAAAATCCCAAGCATATGCCAACTGGTCTGATTCGGGGTCGCTTGCATTTACACTGAAAGTCATTGAAGTACCAGCCATCACTGTATCAATAGCTACAATGTCGCCTACTACTGGTTTTGTACCATCTCTCACAATAATTGTTACAACTGTGGCATCAATATTGTTAGCCCCATCAACTGCAGTTAACTCAACAATATGTTCGCCCGTGGTGTTAATTGCGTGTGTAAAGGATGAAGGTAGTGAATTTGTAAAAGAGGATATTAGGGTTCCATCAACCCTCCATTCTTCTCTAACAACTTGCCAATTATCAACTGATGTTGATGTTAATGTGAAACTTGCGTCAACATCTCTCTGCCAAGTATCGGATCCAAGAATTGAAGAGTTGGGATTTGAAGAATCTATCACAGATACAGGAATTGTGTTGCTACTACTCCTGCCATCAGGTCCGATAATAATGGCTTTAACTGAACGATTACCAGGGCTTGAAAAAAATGTTGTAACTGATTCTCCGGTTGCATCTATGGACCCATCGCCATCAAAATCCCATTCAGTTTGACTCAAATCAGCCTGCTGTGAAAGATTCGGAGTGGATTCAACATCAAAACTAATCAGTTCTTTTACATCAACATCAGTCAAATCATCCGCGCTAGATATTACCGGGTTCAATACCGGCAATAATGTGACGCTGACTGTAATTCTCAAAGGTGACAAACCATCGCCACCACCTGTTGGACCTGCTTCATTATCCAAAAACAAATAGAGAGGCTGCCCTGCTAAATCAGATGGAACTGTCCAAGGTTGCGAAGTTGCTGTTGTTATCGAAAGCATTTGAGTTCCAGGCACCCAAAAAGAACCACCACCTCCCAACAAGTAGGTATCTTTCTGAGACTCGGTTAGGATGAATAAATCACCCACACCTGAGAGAGGTAGAGCAGTTATTGAGACTTGAGTACCTGCGTCTAGAGTAAGTTCGGACGGGCCAAGAAGAGCAACATGACTACCCGGTGCAAGAACTTGTAGTGAATCAATTAGAGTCCAGTATGACATGGTTGGGAAAGTCACTGAAATTGTGATATTAGAATCAACGCCACCCTGTCCACCATTACCTTGGTCTCCTGAATGTGCAAGATTGTCAAGAATCAGAAACCATGCTGTTTCCGAACGGTCCGTTGGAACTTCCCAATGCCATTCAGCATCGCCTGAAAGTGACTCTACCGATGCATCTGCCTCCCAAATCGCGGAAGTTCTGTATGATTGGCCATTGAGATATGTGCCAACTGAATTTGCAGCGAAGAACAGTAAGTCGGCTGAATTACCAGTTACCGTTGCTTCAATTGAAACTAAACTTCCAGGCGCTAGAGTACCTAATGATACTTGCAAACATGTTTGATCAGCGAGATTTACCATCGGTGGAAGGTTACTGACATTGGTTGCTGGACAGGGCGGATCTTTAGCCCCTGCTTGCTGGTTGATATTATCCAAATCAATGCCATTTGAAATCGTTGCTGGAACCATGCTGCCTAGTAGCATCAAAAGGGCAACTGAGACGACTACGCTCCAACGCATCATAAGTTGTGCCGATGTTCTCCCTTTCAATAGTTCACCCTTCGGGTGTAACCATATCAAACCCTCAAAGAGGGTAATTTTTCCATTCTTCGCAACGCCTATGGACGGTGATTTCCCCGTCACGTGAAATGGTAAAAACATCTCCATCACTGCATGCAATTGACCTTTTATGCAACTCTTGGGCTTCATTTTGGACAACAGATATGTCGTCAACACTTGAGCTATAATGAGTCAATGCTAACACTTGACAACCTGAAACTTTAGCATGCCGCGCCGCATCGTGTGTTGTTGAATGATTGTACATTTTTGCCTTTTCTGACTTATACTCTAGGAAAGTTGCCTCGTGCAACAGTAAATCAGGAGGGGTTGTGAGTTCTCCAAATGCTTGCACACCTCCAATCGTGTCTCCTGAAATTAGAAGTGAACGTCTAGGTTTCACTTCACCACGGAAATCTTTAGCCATGAGTGTCCCTGAATCTGTCGTGATATCTTCGCCGCCAGCAAGCGTAGCAACTTGTTCAGTGGTTAAAGAAAGCGAATCTGCTTTAGCGCGGTCAAATTTCCCCATCGCAGGATTGGTCGTGATTTGCCAACCACATGATGGAATCCCATGCTCAGTGGGAACTACCATTAATTCAACGCCATCAAGAGGTTGAATTGGAGAAATAAAGGGAGAATGCTGTTCAATTGGTAACAACACCCAATCAATCTTGAAACCAAAATCATCGTCTTTCGAGCCAAGAGATTGCCATTGTTGGAATAGAATTGCTAGATCTGTTGAATCAACGCCACTCTCAGCGGGTGGTGAATCACCCGGATTTTTTAGCGCCCACGCAACAGCCTTCTGACTGGTCGGGGCGATGATTGTAAGTGGTTCAGTGCGTCCATCCAATGACATTGTATGCAACATTGGCAATAAGCCCCAACAATGGTCAAGATGGCCATGAGTGAATAAAATTGCACGGACTTTAGCCATCCGACTACGAATCTGTAAACCACTTTTCTTCAAAGCTTTATTTTGGTCTAGAAGGCGTTTTTGCATTCCTTCCCCACAATCTATCAAAACTGCACCGCCAGGAGTCATCAGAAACGACCCAGAAACTGCTCGGTCGTGTGAAAAACGGGCCGACGAAGTACCCAACACGTGCAGTTCAAACATGGTGACCGGACTCTCCGAGGGGCTCACCCCTCATCAATGGTTCACGGGGTCTTCAGGAATGGGTGTAGGTGGAAACCAGCGAAGAATTACCACATCTTCAATGCCCCGAACCCAATGCCAAGGCACTGCAACATGGACTCCTCCGGCAACTAATTCCTCTGGACAATCTACGATAAAGAGGTGAGAAGTTGACCAATGGTCTACTTCGATGACAGTATCATGAACAATTCCAAGTCTTCTTCCATCGGGAAGAAATACAGGAAGTCCACGCAAAGTCGTGACTAATGCCTCCGCCATTGTAACACAACGAATGGTCAAGGTCAATCAAAGTTGTCGCTGAGTTAAGTCAAACTCAGTTATTTGCCACGGTTTAGGTTAGCCTTCAAACTTGGGCGTAATTTCTCTGCACCCTTACCTTTGTTGTATAACCCGCGACCTCGCTTACCAGCACTGGTCTTACCACGGTGGGCTCGCCCACGGTGTCGGCTGTTACCAACCCAACTCAACTGCTTGTCAGCTTTGATTACAGGGTGGTTAGGATCCACTAGAATAACTTCAAAGAATTTTTGCTTACCATCTTGACCAACCCAATACGAGTTCAAGACTTCCATATTTGGATACTTCTTTCCAACACGCTCCTCAGCCAAGCGCTGAGTTGATTTTGCCATGGTTATTTTGCGCATACCCATCTTTGACGGCTTACGCTTTGCATTAATCTTAGATTTGCGCAGGCCACCTCGGCGTATTCGGGTGCGGAC
>CBFHYB010000005.1:0-20530 GCA_965659915.1 Candidatus Thalassarchaeaceae archaeon | reverse complement strand
GACAACAGTGATCCCTTGCTTTGCACGGTATCCTACACGGCGAGCCGCATCAATACGAGTTGGCTTAGGAATTCGCTGGAAAACAGGCTCTTGGCGCCATTGTGTCATGCGCTCACGTCGGTAGTCCGAAGGAAGGTTATCCTTCGGCCTTTTCCAAGTTTCGCGAAGATGGTGTGACGTCCCTTTTGACATACTCAAGTCCTCCTTAGCGACTCGCCGACCTACTGTCCCTTTATCAGCGGTTCGCCTCAATTAAAATCGGTAATTGTTAGTGCTGGGCCGGGGACTCTCACCCCCGACCCAACGTGTTAGCTTGTCTTGTTAGTGTTCAGATTTGTCCCCCAACTAGTGGTGGCATCACCTGAACAGTGCCTACATCAGCCCAGTTTGCTTGTTCGAGGTCTGCCGGCTGTACTAGCTGGTTTCCTGCGAATATCCATGCACCTTGGTTCTGTGCGATTACATCCATCGTCTCGGCCTTGGTTAGCTCCATCTCAGCATGCCCTGAAGCATCTGCGATTTGAACGGTTGTTCTTGTATCATTCTCCATGTCTCTTTCTCCCTCCTTCCTTAAGCGGCAAGAGGGGTGATTTGTCACCCTATTTGAATGAGCCATTGATTTGGCGTAAAACTTGCAGGTGAGGCTATCTTTGGCAAGGAAATTTAACCTCGATTAATCGAAGCGTTGGAAGCCAAATTTACTTCCAGCATCACCTTGTTGAGCCAAGCCAAGCGCTTCACCCAACTTATCAGCACTCATCTGTTCTTCCAATAGTCTGTCTCTGGCTACACCTGTGATAATTGACATCACTTTGATTGTATCACCAAAGCCTGGGTCTTGACGCGCACCCCAAATTACGTTAGCATCGGGAGCGATTCTACTCGTCATTAGGTCAACCACCTGACTAGCCTGTTCTAGTGTCATGTACGGGCCGCCTGTTACATGGATGAGCGCGCCTGTCGCACCAGCCACATCAATATCGAGAAGTGGGTGGTTCATCGCTTCGTGCACAACTTCCTCTGCCCCACGGTCTGACTCGCCGTAGAGCATCATAGTAACCCCACCATCTTCCATGATGGTTCTGACATCTGCGAAATCCAGATTGATTAGTGATGGCAAAGTGATTGTCTCGGTGATTCCCTTGACAATTTCAGCGATTAATTGATCCATTATACTGAATGCCTCATCTAGCGGAAGATTCGGCACATAGTGAAGAAGGCGATTGTTATCTAAAACCAAAACTGCATCGCAGGTTTTGCGCAATTGTTCCAATCCCTCAAGCGCTCTTTGCATACGCTGTCTCCTTTCAACATGAAATGGAGTTGTTACAATCGCTACAACCAGTGCTCCAGCTCGCTTTGCTTCATCAGCAACCACTGGAGCAATTCCGGTTCCAGTTCCGCCTCCGAGTCCAGCAGTAATGAAAACTAAATCGGCGTTGTGAACAATTTTTGAGATTACATCGCGGCCTGCCTCAGCACACTTACGGCCCATACTTGGGTCGCCTCCGGCTCCAAGACCACGAGTAATGTGTCTGCCAACTAGCAACTTCTGCATTGCACGAGTGTGATCAAGATGTTGTTTATCCGTGTTAATAGCAACCGTGACCGCACCCTCAACACCCAAGTGAGTTATTCTGTTCATTGTGTTATTTCCAGAACCACCACAACCACAAATCAGGAGGCGAGGATTTGGAACCCCGTATGCACCTAACTCATCATCTAGAAGTGTTGTTGTCGGCCCAGTGTCAACGTCCTTGCGTATTTCATCAATGATTCCACTGTAGTCCTCACCACTTGCCGCGCTTTGCCCCCCATCCATGGACTTCACCGTTCTCACTACCTACAGACACTAACTCGCTACTTCAAGGGTATAAACGGTTGTCGGTCTGTGTTCACCTGTAAAGGGCGATTCTTGACCCCATCAAGAGGGCCACAAGCAGAATAAATCATCCAAGATGAATAATTTTCTAGAACAGAAAAGTTGGGTTTGGCTACACACTATGTGTGTAATGGAGTGAGTGGAAAGTGAATTGAGGCCGGAAATAGTCAAATGAGAGGGGCCGCTCGGCGGCTTGCCCGTGCTTAACTCAGTTGGCAGAGTGCCTGACTGTAGACTAGTAATACAAACGGTTGTATTTGGCAGCCATCAGGATGTCCCCGGTTCAAGTCCGGGAGCGCGGACCAATTTGATACGATGAGTTGTTGGAGAATTTCAAACTTGGGTGGTTAAATAGAGAGGGCCGGGCGGGTCAACTTGGAGATGGGGGAGATGGACGTCAGTTTTTACGACCTTGGTATTGACCCTGCCCTAGTTCACGTACTCGCTCAACAAGGAATCACTGAACCCTTTGAGGTTCAACGTGAAGCGATACCAGATGCAATGCTTGGCCATGACATCTGCTGCCGCGCACCAACCGGTTCTGGAAAGACACTCGCTTTCGGATTACCGATGGTTTCACGCACTGAGGTTGCAAAAATTGAGTTGCCGACTTCATTGATTCTAACACCAACCCGAGAACTTGCAGAACAGATTACCAAGGTGATGAAACCCCTAGCAGAAGCATTTGAACTTGAAGTAATATCAGTGTATGGAGGAACACCCTACAAAGTTCAACGCCGAGCTCTCTCGCGTGGAGTAGATATTGTAGTCGCTTGTCCAGGTCGATTGATTGACCTTCTTGAGCACGATGCTCTAAGCCTTGAGCACACTCAAACTGTGGTGATAGACGAAGCAGACCGAATGGCTGACATGGGATTCATGGAGCCGGTTTGCAAAATACTTGACCAGTGCGCGAGCGACCGACAAACCATTCTATTCAGTGCCACTTTGGATGATGAAGTGGCAGATTTGGTTGAAAAGTACCAAAATAACCCCGTAACCATAGAAGTTGGACCTAAAGAAGTGAGCATGGAAAGCATGAATCACTTTTTCTGGTTGATGAAGAGTGATATGAAATCAAATATCACAGCAGAATCAATTCGCAAGTGTGGCCGCACTATCGTATTCTGTAGAACCCGTTTAGGAGTTGAAAGGGTTGGTTCTGAACTTGAACGCGAGGGCGTAGGAGTTGCTACCCTACATGGGGGAATGGATCAACGTCAACGTAACCGAGCGATGAGAGATTTCACCAACGGCGAGTGTTTGGCACTAATTGCTACAGATGTTGCAGCACGTGGAATTGATGTTGAAGGAATCAACTGTGTTGTTCACTACGACCCTGCTGAAAACGGCAAGTCCTACAAACACCGTAGCGGAAGAACTGCACGAGCAGGAGCAACTGGGACTGTCATCAGCATAGTTCAACATCCTCAGAAGAAACTGTGTAGCCGTATTCAAAGAGAGGCGGGAATTAAAATCGCTTTCAGACCACCAGATTTCAAAGAGTTACCAGATTATGATGTACAATATGTGCCAGGGCCACGCAAAAAGAGTGACTCTGGCAGGGGTGGCAGAAGAGGTAGGGGTAACCGACCTTACAATAAAAAATTCAACAATCGTGGACGAAATTCCGGTGGAAGAGGCAAGCGAAATCGCGGCCGAGGTGGTTCAGGAAAATCACCGGCCAAGAAAGATGGTGGAGCCCGACATGATCGCAACCCTCACGGTGGCGGAAAGAAGGGAAGTAAAGCCGGACGAAAGGGTCGGGGTGGACGAAGCAATTATTCCCGAAGACATCGAAACTGAATGATTTACCCCGTTATTTTCAGGACTCGCTGTAATGTTATAGCCCTGTGATTCGCCTTCTAGTCAAGTGTTGTTAGACATTAATTGAAATATGGATGACTTCGCCGAGCGGCTTAACGATTATTATGAGTGATACAGAAGTTAGTATGGAAAGCAGATTGATTTGTGAGTTGATAGGTACTTTTGCCTTGACATTCATTGGTGCCGGTTCAATTATGATGGGGGGTGACCTTACCACTGTTGCTTTAGCGCATGGTGTGGTTTTAGCAGTTGTAGTAACTGCAACAATGAATATTTCAGGTGGTCACATCAATCCAGCGGTGACAATTGCAATGATGGTTGTCAAAAAAATCGATAACGATGCTGGAATGAAATACATAGCCGCTCAATTAATTGGCGCTATTGTTGCAGGATTCGCCCTCTCTCAACTCCTTGATGGCACTACAATGGTAGCCGTTGGTGGAATGGGAACTCCAGCACCACACGCAGGAATTGATCTGATGGGCGTAATTGCGATTGAAGCAGTACTTACATTCCTTCTAATGTTTGCAATTTGGGGAACTGCAGTTGACCCACGCGCACCAGCAATTGGTGGTTGGGGAATCGGAATGATAGTTGCTGTAGACATCATGATGGGGGGAGGAATTACCGGAGCGGCAATGAACCCAGCACGATGGATGGGAACTTGGTTATTCACCGACATGGCTGACATGTCTCATCTTTTGATGTACTGGGCTGGCCCACTAATTGGAGCCTTGTCGTGCTCACTATTGTATAACAATTACATCATGGCACCTGAAGATGATGATGCAAAACTCAGAGACCATGATGCCTAAGCGCATTAGCAATCATTTCAGTTAAGCTGAAAGATATGCTACTATCTCAGCGTAGTCTGGTTCTTCCCCGGGAGAGTCAGCAATCCACATCCAAGCAATGTCTCCATTTTCATCAACGATGAAGACTGCTCTTTGTGCAGCTGTGTATCCAGCCATTCCAGCAAAGTCATCCAATGCTACTCCGTATGCATTAATCGTTGATCTAGTATAATCGGAAAGGATTGGGAAAGTTATCCCATTCGCTTCGGCGAAAGCATTGTTTGAGAATGGTGAATCAACACTAATTCCCAATACTGTTGCATTGCAATCATTCAATGATTGGAGAGTATCTTGAAACATGCACATCTCGGTTTTGCAAACACCGGTGAATGCTGCAGGGAAAAAGGCAAGGACAACATTCTGTCCTTTGTGCTCTCCACCTGTTACAATATTACGACTTCCATCATGAAGTTCAAAATCGGGTGCGTTATCTCCTACTTCTACCATTTTTACCACTCCGTCCTCAATGCTATTCGTTATCAATTTTCGCAACGCTCAATAAATCATTTTTAGAGGATTCACTACGAATAACAATATTCTGTGTAATTACAGTAATAGTGGTAAAAAATAAGGAAAATCAAAGTTTTTCTTGAATCCAAAGAAGGGTAATGGTGAAATGGGACGGGCTACACCTAATTATTGATGGGCGAGATGAAGATGGCAAGCGGACTGCTCATGGCAGTGCTATTTTTGATGGCTATTCCTGCCACAATGGCTGATGTTGGTGATGCAAGAATTATGCAAGAAACCGGCGAGCAACCAAGTCATGAGAATAACACATTCTACCTATGGGGCCAAAGTTCTGGAACACCATGTTGGGGGCACTTCAACAATACAGATGATGGTAGTGCAAATGAAGGATATGCTGAATCTACCCAAGCAAATGGCAAGATGGAAGTTGAGTGGACTTGCAGAATGGACCCACAACTAAAGGAAGATTTCGCTCTAGAAGTTGATGCTCAAATCCAGATTCATCTAATGATTGATGTTAGTGGCAATTGGGAAAATGGCCAAAATAATTGTAATAGTGATTGTGAAAATCTCAATATTTCACTAATGAAAGGTGGCTTAGAAGTTGCCAAATATGAATACACGGCAATGAGCCAGGGAGAAAATGAAATTGCTATCACCTTCCCAGTAAATGAGACTCTGGAAATTTGGGATGATGCTACTGATAACCCCGCCCTTAGAGTCCGGATGGTAATCTATGCTTCATCCGGTCTTGAGTGTATATTTTTCAACTGCGACGCAGAATTCAGAATGTACTTCTCCGGTCAAGAAGAGGCTCAATACAACGGAACTGTGACTTTCCCCATTCTCAATGAAACCGCTGCTGAAGATATCCTCGGAACAGGAGATGAAGGTGGCGCAGAAGAGGATGAAGGATTACCAGGCTTCGGAATCTTTGCTGCTGCTAGCGCAATTGGAATTGCAGCATTCGCAGCGGGCAGAACCTCACGCGAAGAGTGATTGTTTGATTGACTTAATTTCAGCCATTATCTCCTCTTTATTTGGAGCAGGCGAAACTATTGAAGAAATCCTTGAAGAAGAATGAACACTATTGAAGAAAACCTCAAGAGTGGTATGATTGTGAGAGTGGCATGACAGACCAAGGGCCACAGGTGGAGTCTTTTCTGTCTGACAACTGCCCTCCAATGGGCATCTATGAGACTCTGTACGCATTCAAGGACTCATTTGGTCGTTTCATGGGTACCGAAGGGACCCACCCGTGGTCTCAGGGATTCCCTCTGACAACCCCGCTAGAGATGTTCGGAGGACCTCCATTACCTACGAGTATCGATGTAACTTGGGAAGACCGCTTCTACCCCAAGGCATGGGGGCATCCAGCGCTGCGCGAAGCGATTGTGGAGTACTACAACTCCCAATACAATTCCTCAATTACGCCTGAGAACGTCATGGTCTTCCCTGGAGGTCGACCTGGAATCTACACTGTGCTGGCGTTCCTGAAAGAACATGTTGAGGCGAGACTTGGAAACATCGAATGGCCGGCTTATCTAGACATTATGGAGCAGACCAACACGCACTACGAGGTTGTCCCCTACACCAAGGAAAATAACTTCCATCCGAACAATGAGGCTTACTTCAATCGCGAGGGACTTGATCCAAATACGCGCCTGATGCCCGTCATTTCCAATCCTCAGAACCCATCAGGACAAACTCGTTCAGGAGAGGAACTCAAGGAACTCATTGAGATGGCTGAACAACCTATGAACGGTATACTGCTAGATGAAGCATACGAGATGTTCCATTCTCCTTCTGTGAGTGGAATCGAGTATGTACAGGACCTAGACAATAGCAATGTGTTCATTGCAGGCGCCTGCACAAAGGGTCTGCAATCTCCAGGAATTCGCGTTGGTTGGGTTATCGCTAGCAAGACGAACATTGAGACGATGGCAAATTACTCCAGTTTTGGTTTGGGAGGCGTGAGTCATCCTTCGCAGCACTACGCGGTCAAACTTCTCGAACCAAGTCGGGTGAAGCAGGCCCGCAAGGCCGTAGAGGAGCACTACAACTGGCAACGCGAGCGATACGGTAAGGCATTCGAGGACATGGGGCTAGGAGTGTACACAGGCAATGGTGGGTTCTACCACTGGCTTGAACTTCCAGAGGGAATGACAAGTGATGAGCTCAATAGACGGCTCTTCAAGCGCGGTGCTGCAATTCTATGCGCTTCAGAATGCGACATGGCTCGCCCACATTCAAAGGACCCAAGTTATGCAACACCATATTCACGATTCTTCCGCTTTTCATTCGGGCCGTTATTGCCAGAGACGTTTGAGTCGGACATCCAAATTTTCGGTGAAGTGCTTGAAGAATACAAGCGCGATGTGTTTGATTGTTAATTCAAGCATCTGCTGGATTATATATTCCGAATCCGCTCAAGGGAGGAGTATAGACATGGAAATTGATGAGATTTCCATCAGTATCGTTGGATATCCGATGGATGTCTGGTTCATTCGAAGCACAAATATCACCCGACTGATATGTTCTTACCTCAATTGGAACCGCAAAACCGTCTTCGTTGAGAGAATAAATGGTCTCTGTCGAGGTTCCTTCAACAATCAAGAATGCACAATCTGAACCCACATGATCGTGAATTGGTGTGTTTTGGCCTGCTTTCCAAGTAATGGCAACCATCTCATAATGCTCAGTTTTCTTGATGATATTTCTTTGGTAACCATCGTCATTTGTATACGATATGTGCTTCTTCAACGCATCCAGATTAATCGGTAGAGAATGCAAGTGATTGCCGAGTTCTTCTAAGCCCGGGCGACCATCTAATGAATCAAGCCATGCAACCATGTCTGCAATGCCTTTGCAACATGAAATTAGATCTTCGCGACCCTCATCACCGAGTGTTTCCACGGAGACCATGAATTCACGAGAATGGGCTTAGGCCATAGAGTTGACCACGTTATCAATGGCTAGCAATAAGTCTGCTACGCCTTCACTAGCAAACAGGAATAAGTGCCTAATACTCTTCCAAGAATCATGCGAACTATCGTTTTAGCACTGATTTTGATTATAATCGCACCGGCTTTTCCGGGTTGTATTTCCGAAGTAGATGAAAATCATCCATTTTCTGGAGAATGGACTACGATAGGTGGGAATCTGATGGTATTCATGGAAGGTGATGCTGTCTGCAGTACAGAATGGAATATTATCAATGACACTGCTGAAAACGTAAATGATTGCATGGCAGTGAGTGGAATGAAAACAATATCCACTTTTAATTATTCATTTGTTGGTGATGTTCTATTCATGCAAACAACAAGCATCCTTATCGAATATTCCGATGGTAACACTACCGCCTCCGATGTATCTGATATCACAATGTGCGCCGCATATGTACCTAGAGATATAGCACCTGACGAAAGTAGTTGGATATCAGAAGTTGAGGCTGTTTCGTGGCCTAGTTACTGCACTGAAATATTGGGTATTTCAAGTTGATAAAATAAAACTCACATTGATGAAATCGTTTGACTGATGGCTTCTGCATTGATTGCACACTTTACCTCTACACCATCTGAAAGTCGCTTGATTGTGACATCACCTGACTCCAAATCCCTCGGACCGACCACCATCACGTAAGTCGCTCCTGAAGCATCAGCCCACGCCAGTGACCTACCGGTTTTTCGTGAACGTAATTCTAGTGCTACGGGTTGTCCTATCGAGCGTAACTCGCCTACCAAAGGTAGTACCTCAGAATTTTCAACATTGAATGGGATAACAGCCAAAGTACCTGGGCCTGAGTTTTCACCAGGAACCACTTCATCAGAACCTTCACTTTGGGCTTGATTCTCTAACGCTAAGAGAACTCTGTCAAAGCCCATTCCAAAACCACAACATGGGTCAAGTTCGTCCAAATCAAAGAGGTGGAAGAGGCGATACGAACCGCCTCCGCACACTTGACCTTCTCCACCTAAAGATTCGACTAGTACCTCAAAAACCATGCCAGTGTAGTAATCTAAACCACGCGCTACTGTTAGATCAACAACTAATGATGGGGGATTTGCACCAAGCGCACTTAGAGCGCTCAACATTTCCTCTAACTGGTCCAATGCTTCTGACTCAACACCCATACTTGAGATAATTTCACGGGCGCCAGCCAAAGTTTCTGCTCCACCATTAAGTTGTGACAGTTTCTGCAAATTTTGCACTGCTTCTCCATCTATTCCAGATGCTGTAAGTCCTTCAAAATCGCCTTTGTCAAGTAGGCGCATTGCTGCCGACTTTGTATCACCACTCAAACCAAGATTGTTGAGAATATCGTTTAGGATTCCAACATGTCCGATTTTCAGTTGCCAATCTTTGAGACCTGTTTCTGTCAGGATTGCACAAGCAACAGCAACCACCTCTGCCTCAGTAAGTGGACTAGGTGCGCCAATTACTTCACAGCCGTACTGCCAAAATTCGCGGTAACGACCTCGCTTTGATTCCTCATATCGAAAACATGAGCCGAAATACGAGTAGCGAGCTGGTTTTGGAATCTGACCACGTTTCTCTGCAATCATTCGCATTACTGGTGCTGTTAATTCTGGTCTAAGAGTCAAATCTCTGTCACTTCTATCTTTGAATGCGTATAATTGCTCAATGATTCCGTCTCCCGACTTAGCAGTGAAAAGTTCGAGACGCTCAAAAGTAGGTGTTGCAACACGCTGAAAACCGTAGCATGAGGCTACATCTTCGCATATTTTTTCGAACGCTAAGCGTCGACCCATTTCCGCAGGACCGAAATCGCGCGTGCCACGCGCTCGCTCGAACATAATGCGAGCCGCACGCCCATTATTCTTCAATTACGCCCTTGTTATGAGCAATAAAGGAGTCATTCTTCCTCAAGAGTATTGAGAAGCGATTTATCTAATTCAGGAGGAAATGCTAACCAACGGAGAAAAGCGAAGTTAACAAATCCAAACAGAACCGTGTTTATTGCCCAAGCATAACGATGGTAAATCAGTAATTCTTCAACTAAAATATGGAATGATATCGTGGATAACACTAGAATTGTGGAATAAATTGTGGCTGCCCACTTAAGACTCTGCAGATAATTTGCTGCTGAACCAAACGTGAAACGATAATGAGCGTAGTGACATTCTATCTGACCAATGAGTATGCACGCGGCCCAAGCTGCTTGTGGGCGATAATCGTCAGAGAGATTTATCCAGTAAAATAATTCGTAAATAATGAAGGCAAAAACAGAATTGAATATACCAACAATATTGAATTTTACATATTCATTAATCATCTTCTTAGGTGTCCATTTAACTGCCACCATTCTATCATTTAATGAACCCATTTTGACTTTTACTTTACGCCCTGGTGCGCCAGCAATTTTTACAGCACCAGCACCTGCCTTCTTGGCACCAGCACCGGTTTTTGAAACTATTTTCTTGGCATTTTCACGAGTCATACGGCGTTTTTTTTCCACAAAACTCACTCCCACTCAGGCCATTCAATGTAATCGCTAATTTCCTCAGAGTTGGCTTTCGGCTTGACTTCTTCGGGAAGAGCAATTGAGACTTTTAGTGATACTGGGCCCTCATCCTCAAGAATATCAGAGACCGATTCATCTGCTTCAATATTTGGTACTTCAACTGAATCTGGAATCTTCTCAAGTAGAGCAATCTCTTCTTCACTTCGTTGAATCTCATCAGCACCGCCAAGCGGACCTTCAGAGGTTATACCCTCCTCAGTAGATTTTGACCCTTCAAGGCTAGAAAGAGCAAATGACATCGCCGCACTACTCGGTGCCATCGCTTCAATTTTCTTCTTCTCCTGTAGTTGAATCATTGCTTGTTGGCGCTCGTGCTCACGAACTTTTGTTTCTTCACGAGCAAAGGCTTCTCTTGTTTCTCGCTCATGTAATCTGCGTTCTTGCTCTGCTTTAGCTTCTCTAGTTGGTCGGTCCCAGCGACGCCAGAAATGATAGCAAAGAGGGATGGCAACTAGGGCACTTACGATGGCCCACATTGTCATCTCATTCAACTGCATGGTCCACCCAATCAAGTCATACTCTTGAATCAGCCGACCACTTGGCCAAAACTCTAGCAATATGTGGTGGCACGTCTGTAGCAAGAAGTCCTGGCCCAAACTCAAGGGCTGTTTGAACTCCTGCCTCGCGCATTACAGCACAAGCCAAGCGGGCAGCCGGCCATGGTTTCATTCCTTGAGCAAGTAAGCCTGCAACCATTCCTGCAAGTAAGTCACCTGTTCCTCCTGTAGCCATTCTTGGATGGCCTCCTGAACACTCGCAATAGCGACCATCAAGACCTGTTAATTGGTCAACCGGTCCAGTCCGAACAATAACGCGGCTCTCCCCCGTAACACCCTCCTCAGACAGTGCATCTTCCGGTTTTGTATCCCACAACCACATCCTCAATTCACGTGCATGGGGTGTCGCAACGCCAAGCAAATTTTTTGGCCATTTACCTTCATCTAAAGCATAAATAGCGTCTGCATCAATTACTGTGGGGATTTCTAATTCTGCCAATTTTTCCAACAATTCTCTAGTTGCGTCTATGGTTTCTTGCTTGCGCCCTAATCCAGGGCCAATCAATACCGCATCAAACGATTGTTCTGACATTATTTTGATCAAATCTTCTGTTCCTCTCTCACCAAGGACATTTTCGTCAAGTATTTGTTTTGAAATCAGATGGTCTGGCCAGGTTGCTTGGCTAACAGCAAACCTTGGCATTGCAACATGGATTAAATCGCAACCAGATCTTGCCGCTGCCCTTCCTGAAAGAATTGGCGCCCCATGATATGGCCCGCCTCCAATTATCAGTAATTTTCCACGTTGACCTTTGTGAGCGCTGGGGTCCAACGGGGGATAGCGCAAAGCATCACCCGGTCCACAATCTGTAGTACGAGCGGGAAATGGAAGTGATGCGATAGTTACCTCACCCACATCTTGTGGTTCCATTCCCTGTTTCTCAGCATGGAAAGTCAAGGTTTCATCTGCCGCCAAGAAAATATCTGAACCCAAACCAGATGGAATATCACAAGCAAGAATCAGAGGCGGATTGTTTGGCTTCACCCATTCAATTACCTCTCTAATCACTCCACGTGGAGCGCCCTCAAGGCCAACACCTAGGAGGCAATCAACTAGTAATTTTGGAGAACCAAACTTAATTTTTTTTGACCATATTTCGACTTTTACTCCGGCATCTTTGCAAGATTTTCGAAATGAGGCGGCGGCGGCGCCCTTTTGTGAATCATGACTAGCAATTACCCTAACTTGGCCATCCATCTCAGCGAGTTGTATCGCTGCAGCAAACCCATCGCCGCCATTGTTTCCAGGGCCGCATAATATCAAAATCTCGCCCTTAGGAACCATTGCAACAGCCTTGCGGGCCAGTGCTTTTCCAGCAGCCCCCATCAATGTTGAAACTTTGGCACCGAGTGCTTCGGCATTGGCATCAAAGACCGCTACCTCACGCCAATCTAGCAACCAACTCACGGGTTCACCTAATGCCACTCAAACGGCAATGCGTCTTGAATGCACCCACTCAAGCGAGTTCGGCATCCATGACTTCACCATAGACATCTTCCCAACCTTCTGGAACCTCACCAACCTCAACAATTTGGGGATCTTCTCCACCAGGTAAAGTCTCAATTGATACTTCAGCACCTTCTGGAACATTTCGGAATAGTGGGGCATCCCTCATCTCCCAATTGCTCCTATCAAACAACCCTGTAATCCAATGCCCTTCACCGAGATAAACTGGTCTGCGAGTCAACACGTAGTCATTGAAACCGATGAACAGCGCCGCTACCACGCCCCAGAACAAGAGAATGATTCCTGCACCATGTGGGTCAGAAGGATTGAACGCGGTATACCACGGGTCAAACGAGGAAATCAGGTCTCCAAAGTATGACACGATGAGAACTGTGAAGAGAATAGGGAATGCGAAATACATGATGAAATCCCAAGCTCTTGGTACCCACAAATCATTGTCTCCTGTGTTTATGAAATCGTCTCTGAATCCAGACATTCCATGTTTAATGAATGATGAAACCCCACCTTCAATTTCGCCTTTTTCTACCATACCACACCACTTGATGTAGCCATATTTCCAGATACTGAAAGCAATGAATAATCCGCTAAACATTAGGCCATAACCCCAAATGTGGTCTTGAACTTCAAGGAATGCAGGGAATGCAACACCTTCTGCATCCATTTTTATCCAAACAAATGTACTTGGCAAACCAAGAAGGAAAATTGCGGTTGCTGTAAATGCAACCGCTTTGTTGCGCTCAATTCCATGGTCAACGAAGTTACGAACACATAGTTCGACTGTTGAAATCATTGAGGTAAGTGCTGCGAAAGATAACCCGAGGAAAAATGCCGTCATCATTACCCATCTACCACCAGCCCCACCCGGTGCTTGCGCGAAAACTTCTGGTAATGCCAAGAAAGTGATTGCACTACTGCCACCAGTCACTACCGCAAGTGGGTCAGGTGATGCTGCGAAAATCGCTGAAAGTACAGCCAACCCTGCAATGATTGAGATGCTGTTGTTAGCCAATCCCATAGTTGCAGCATTTAGGACGGTATCCTCATCCTTACGCATGTACACCGCGTAGGTAATTGCCATACCCATTCCTGCAGAGCAAGACCATGCAGATTGAGAAAGACCGTTTATCCATGTCTCTGGTTCAGCAAGAAGATCCCACTGGATGCTAAACATGAATGTTGCACCATCAAGAGAGCCATCTGAAAAGTCCATCCACAAAGCCAATGCAAGAGTTGTGAAGAGCATCACGAAAAGCGAACACATCATCCAGATGTTAACCGATTCAATCGCTTTTGCACCCTTCCAAATTGCCATGATGGTAATTGCAATAACAATGAATTGGAACATTATCACTTGGCCTGGGTCGGTGAGGAATGCATTCCAAACCTCAACAGTGTCAACATTTGCCAATCCGTTGGTTGCTCCAAGGGTGAAGTATTTGACACACCAGCCAGCAACTACAGCGTAGTAAAATCCGATAGCTGTTGAAATCCACGCTGTCCACAACCCCATCCAAGCAAACCTTCGGCCAACAAAAATTCTGAATGCGCCAACTGTTCCAGTTCTAGCGCGTTTACCAATTGCGAATTCAGCAATAACCAATGGAATTGACCAAATGAACAGGAAGAATAACCAAGGAATCAAGAAAGTCCCGCCACCATTAGCACCCACCATTCTTGGGAAACGCCAAATGTTACCTGTACCAATTGCTGCTCCAATAGCGGCAAAAATCAAACCTATGCGGCTGCCAAATTCATCACTGCTTTTCTGCAAATGAATCACCTAACCTTGTGCCTCTTTTTTACCGAGTTGAGGCTCGTCTTTACCGCTATCCATCATGATTTTCAAGGCTACTCCAAGCCCACCCCAGACAGCAGTGGCTACTATGAAAAAGAGCAGGAAGGCACCAATAATGCTACCAAATGGAGCACGATATGGGAACGCCGCTTCATGATATTGTCCTGCTGCAGGATACTCGAATGGATAGGTTCCTGATTGAGTACCTAGCATTCCCTTGTAATGTAATTCCCCTGACAAGTCGTCAGGAACATCAAGGTACGACACAATGAGTGTTCCATTTACCCCATCGTTTAATGCACATGTTTCCCCTGTTTCTTCTTCAAATCCTGTATCTTTCCACGGGTGCTCTATCCAATCTTTGGGTGAATAATCTGATTGAACTCTAGTAGGAGTGACGACTCGCCACCGTACATGACTAGAATTGACATCGTTAGACCAGGGGAACACATCGTGGACACACATGTAAATCGGAATTGGGCCAGAATCTGGAATCGTCATGTTTTCTGGTGATGTAATCCATTGTGCACGCTCTGCATTTTCAATTCCAATACGAGCTCTTTCAACTGGATTATCAGCGATTTCTATCATGTAAAAAGCGACTCCAACATTACGTACCGCAATGTGTTTGATTTCATCTGGAGATTGATGGAAAGCAGTACCAATCTCAATTGTGTAGCAGAATGAACCATGGACTCCGTAATGCCAATCACAGAAATCCCCAGTAGTTGGATACAAGTCACTTGACTGCATATTCTCATACAAAGTCATCTCAGCCATTTTCGCCCCGTGATAAATCAATTCAGCCTCATCAGTTGCTGAACACCCTGTACAGTGGCCCCATGGATAGAGAACTAATTCGGAGAACGAGTGCCAAGTCAGGGTTGCTTTGAACTCACTAGCCCCATCACCATTATCGTCATTCATCTCAGTGATATCTTGAATGAAGAGAGTTTCAGGCTCAGAGTTACCTCCCCACCAATCTTCGTCAATTTGACCGTCTGCATCATCGTCCTTTCCATCAACATGGTCTTCGTTGAGTTTTCCGTCTCCGTCCTCGTCATTCGTGTTGACCGGCCCGTTGTACACATCATTGTTCGGCCCACTGGCATAACAGAATCCAGGGAATAGTGGTCCAGTGGCGCCGAGAGGAGCCCCCCACTCAAACTGATAATTTCGATTAAGATCAACACCATCACAACTCTCATCAACCTCTTCATCGATGTCTGGAATAGGTGTGATTCCTGTGGCTGTATTATCACGTAGATTCTTTCTCCACCCGCTTGTTCTACAGTTTTCCCAAGCAGTTTCTCCACAGAACACTTCTCGGTCGTAGCGATTACCATCAACATTTAGCATTGGAATTAGATAGATTTCACGAGTATCAATAAGGTCAGTTATCCAACCCTCATCAAAATCTTCGTCAACTCCTAAATCACCAGGACCACAGAGAATTCCATCTCCGTTAAAATCTTGATTTGAAGCATTTAGTCTTAGACAATCTCCATCGTCATCAAGAACGCCATCACCATCTGCATCTCCCCAAGGGTCTTCGTCGTATTGGCCGTCACCATCATTGTCGATTCCGTCCATACCGTAATAATACGCTACAGTTTCAAGGAACAACATCGGTACTTCATAGGACATCCACTCTCTCGCATGATGATTTCCTACCAACATTACATCAGGTCGGTCTGCATAGTTTCCTGAGTCTCCAACATAGCTATTGTATTCACCACCTTGAACTCCTTCTTCACCACCAGTGATTTTCATCCATGGGCTTGCGTGACCATAGAACCATCCTTCGTAGTTATCAATACCCATTTCATTGCCCCGAGCATTGGTTCCACCAGGCATTCCTTCATGGAATTCCATGATATCCGAATTCTGTTCAGCAAGTTCTTGCATCCTTGCTTTCATGGTAAAATAATCGTGATATTCATTGAATTGTGTGGCATCATTTCCATACCAAGGAAATACCTGATAAACGTATTCTAGAGACCACAATTCCTCTGGAGTGGCACCCTCTGGTTCCTCATCCTGAGCCACCGCACCGACACTTCCAGTAAGGGCTAATGAGTTGAGAAGAAGAAGAGTGAGAAGTATTGCCTTAGCGTTCCGCATAGTTTACACCGAAGGTGTCCAACCTGCTTTCACTCTTGAAACAACCGCCACAATGTAATGACAAAAATTAGCGGTTACATCACAATTCAATTGACAAATGTGGAGAAAAATCCATCGTTGACTTTTCAAATGATGGACGCCCGGCCCACTTCATGGATGCCTTTATCCAATTAGTGCCCGGCTGGGATAATCTTGTATTTGGTGTGCAAACGGGAGTATTTGCCGCCTTGTTTGGGATTTTCATCCTAGGTATGATTGCTCGCCAGTTAACAATGTACATTCTCCCACATATTCTATCACACTGGACCAAGAATGTTGACACAGTCAATGAATTTGAACTCAGTGCCCGCTCACCATTCGGAGCATCTGCGGCAGGTTATGTTTGGTGGAAAGCAGTTGAATATTTAGCAGCCGAAGCGGCTGAACCAGGGTCAGTTATTACCCTACCATCTACCTACGAGTATTGGCTAACTGCAATTGGTGAAACTACCTTCATGGTTGGTGCAATGTTCGGCCTAATGTATATGGTTGAATTAATTCAATTACTTGTCCTTTGGTGGGATGACGATGGTGTTCTTGATGGTACTGAGAAAACCCTCATCTCTGCAGTTGAAAGCATATTGCGATTTGTCATTCTGATGTTTGGTATTCTTGCAATTGCTAGTGCCTTCAATTTCAATTTAACCACAATTGTAGCAGGTCTTGGAGTGGGTGGATTAGCCATTGCTTTTGCCGCAAAAGACACGATTGGTAACCTGTTTGGAGCTGTCACACTTCTACTTGATCGCCCCTTCAAAATGGGTGACTGGATTAAAGTTGGAAACCTTGAAGGTGAAGTAATTGAGGTTGGAATTCGTACAACCCTCATTCGTACTAGCGCTGATACAGTAGTTACTCTACCAAACGCATCTTTAGTACACAAGAACATTGAGAATTTCGGTAAGCGAAGGTGGCGTAGATATCAACCGACACTATACCTTGACCTCGCTAGTGACTCAAAGGCTGTTGGATCATTCTGCCGTGGAATTGAAGATTTGATTCGTAAGAATGCAAAAACACAGAAAGAAGATGATTCCTATGCACTTGTATCTGCAATTTCCAAGGATTCGATTGAAATTGGAATCAATCTATACTGGAATGTCAGCGGTGGACTTGAAGAAAAACAAGAGCGAGAGAAAATCCTGATTGACATCATCGGCTTAGCTGAAGGGCTTGATCTAACTTTCTTTGAACCACGTATCCGTCGCACCGGAGAGTGAAAGGTTGGCAAAAATGGTCTTGCTTCGTCACGGGCAATCAGTTTGGAATGCAGCAAACAAATTCACCGGTTGGACTGATGTTGACCTCTCAGAAATAGGAGAGGGAGAAGCGGCGAGTGCTGGCGAAGAACTCGCCGACATCGCCTTTGATATCGTCTACACTAGCGACCTAAAGCGGGCCCAGAGAACCGCTAAAATCGCTATGACTCACAACAAAGCATCAGGAGAATTTCCAACCATTTGTGATTGGCGCCTCAATGAACGTCATTACGGTGATTTACAAGGTCTTGACAAGGATGAAACCCGAGCCAAGTTTGGTGCAGAACAAGTTCACATTTGGAGAAGATCGTACGATATTCCCCCACCTGGTGGAGAGAGTCTTGAGACCTGTGCGGAGAGAACTATACCCTGCCTTGAAGAGTTAATTATCCCTGATTTAGAAGCAGGAAAGACGATTTTAGTCGCTGCACATGGTAACTCACTGCGTTCAATCGTAATGCACATTGAAGGCTTGTCTAGAGAGGAAGTTCTCTCATTGGAAATAGCAACTGGCGTACCCCGTTCATACGAATATGACAATGGAAATTTTACCCGCACTTGAATCAGTAAGGAGGTGGGGCGCGGCGGCGATACAGCCAGCGCAATCCGATAGCAGCACCTGCCAAAGCCGCCGTTAACAGTAACCTATCAGACAAGGATGCCATCCACTGTTCCATAAGAGGTGCAAACAATGCCCCAACCACGCAAATTAAGGAAACTGCTGAGAGAGTTTTAGAGCGATACATCTCTGCTTGTATTCTGCTCACATGACCAAGCCACCACTTGGTACGTTGTTCCACTGGTCTATCCCAGGCCTGAGATATTGCAGCCTCTTCCAAAACTTGCTCATATTCCCAAATCGCCACGCCACCCTTGTGGCCATCCAAAGCGCGAGAGGATGTCGCACTCTCTGGAGCAGTTGAAATCCAGCCTTCATACGTTGCCTTTCTCAGTGTTAATTCATCACCACTACTGACCCCAAGTTCGTCACAAAGAACTGCCAGTGAACGATATGCTGCTGCCAAATCACGGATCACTGGATAATCTCGTGATTTGGGTAAAATCGCATTGGGAATGCCATCATGGCAACATGTGATTACAGCCTCTTCACCATCGATGTAAACCGCTTGCAAACCAAAATTCCGATGAGTAATTGTCGCCAACGTGTTGTATGAATGTGGGGCTCGCCAAAGTGTATTTGACAATACTCTATCTTCCAAACTTTTGAGGCGGTTATTCCATTTTCGCTCATCATTTGGTAGCGATTTCTTTGCCAATGAATCAATGTGAAAACGACCCAAAGCCTCACCCACTTGGCCACAAATTTTTCGCCCTTCATCAAAATCACTATCCCTTAGTGCAGCAGTCAAAAGTTCGTCAGCTCTCTGGCCTTCATCCTGCCTGAAAAAAAGAAGTAGATCTCGCTTGCCAACTTGAAGCCCACCAAAGGCACTATTCAGATGCTCACTACCCATCTCTGAGAGAGTTCTACCATGACCTTTCTCATCGAGTAAAAGTAAGCGAATTATCACTTTTCGTCCACTCTTTTCAGTCAACAAAAATGTCGGCCCGCTAGCAGAAGAAATCGACTCAATTTTTCCCCCATCAACATTGGGTGGGTCACCCCAGCGCTTACCGCCACCACCAACTGGAATTACCCGTTTCCACCAGTCAATTGATTCAACATCACCAGTTGGCAAAAACATCATCACGCTATCAAAACGAGTATGAAGACGCCACGACTCAAAACCCTCTGAAACTTGAGAAGCGGCTGGCTCAATAGATTGGGCAATCCCTGAAGGAAACCACGCCTCACCGCGCAGTTCCTCAAGACTTACCTGACTACCCATGACCACTTCCCCGACTTTGCGCACAGAGCCTACCTCTTTGCTTCTGTTGCTCTATCCATCATAACAAGCGAAGCATTGACAGGAGATGCAAGGCCCCCCCGATGTGTGACACAAGAGGAGAAACCCCTACCTCTGGCAGTTGATTTGGATGGCACGCTCATCCTCACAGACATGAGTTGGGTGACCATAAAACGCGTCCTATTCCTAAGACCATGGTTAGTTCCGTGGGTGCTTTTCAAAGAGTTAACTGGCAAGAGAACTCACTGGAAAATGAAATTGGCTAGTAAATTACGATTTGATCCCAATGAATTGGTCTATCACCAAGAATTTCTCACTTGGTTGACTGCTGAAAGGGAAAAGCGGGATGAAATCATCTTGTGTACTGCTTCAACACGCTCAGTTGCAGAAATAATTGCAGCGCATGTTGGATTCTTTGATGATGTGATGGCCTCTGATGATGGCGCTAATCTAGCGGCTGGAAATAAAGCCGCTGCGCTTGTTGAGAGATATGGAGAGTGCGGCTTTGGATATGCAGGAAATTCTAGGTCTGACCTAGCTGTATGGCCAGATGCTGGTGAAATTATTGTTGTCAATGCGCCACAAAGTGTACGCAAACAAATTGAGAGCAAGGCTGACCTCATCTTTGATTGAAGATGCTCAGGCTTGAATACCAAAGGGACTACTGCAAGCCTGCTCAACCCCTACCCTCTGAGTCAAACCACATAAAAGAGTGGGTTGAACACCTATTTCGGAGCCCACCTAATGTTAAATTAAAGTGTATATTCGGACATACATGCTTGGGAGGGAACAATTGACTGAAACAGTCCACTTATTCCACAATCAGGCTAGACAATATGCT
>CBFHYB010000004.1:34212-36878 GCA_965659915.1 Candidatus Thalassarchaeaceae archaeon | reverse complement strand
AGGATACACTGACAACCCTCCAATGTATGTCCGACACGATGAGACCTTCGTGGGTCAAATCCAGTTGATGGACATCCCTAAGGCAATTGGCGCTGGATACACACCTGTGTTCCACGCACACACAGCACAAGTGGCTGTTCGCTTCGCTGAACTTCTTGAGAAGACCAGCAAGGGTCAGAAGACTGCTAACCCAGATTTCCTAGTAACTGGTGATGCATGTCTAGTACGTTTCGCACCAACCAAGCCAATGGCGATTGAGGAAGCATCAGTATTCCCTGAATTGTCTCGCTTCGCTATTCGTGACATGGGTAAGACCGTGGCTGCTGGCGTTTGTATGAAGATTGAGAAGAAGTGATTACCTAACTTTGGAGAACACTGAGAATTAATTTCACAGGTTGGTTTCTCCATGGCAAGCATCACAGCAATCAAAGTCACTGGTATGAACCATGTTGATGTTGATAGTTTGTGTGA
The DNA here is from genome assembly GCA_965659915.1 of Candidatus Thalassarchaeaceae archaeon. Taxonomy (GTDB): domain Archaea; phylum Thermoplasmatota; class Poseidoniia; order Poseidoniales; family Thalassarchaeaceae; genus MGIIb-Q1. The sequence goes on along the minus strand of CBFHYB010000004.1, from coordinate 36,407 downwards.
TGGTATCAAGCAGATTTCAGATCAAACAGGTGTCTCAATGAGAGGCCCAATACCGCTACCAACCCGTCGTTTAGTAGTCCCATGCCGCAAAGCGCCCGATGGTGAAGGATGTGAAACATGGGATCACTGGGAAATGCGAGTTCACAAGCGTTTAATCGAGTTGGAAATTAACTCAACCAAGGATGAAGCAGTTCTTGCACGGGTTGTCCACGGTTTGGAAATTCCAGATACTGTAACCATTGAGATAACTCTGCGCAATGTCAACTAGATTCATCAAGCGATGGATGCATCTTCTGCGAAACCTGCTGCAATCAATCCAGTTGCGAAGTCAGCTTCGCAAAATTCAACATCACCTTGCATCAGTTCTAACTCGTTTCCATTGGAATCCATAATTGATGTTGGTAAGTCGGTTAACATCTTGATACGAATCATTCCTTCACTAGCCGCATCAGATGAATCTTCAGTTTGTTCTGGCGATACGCCTTCTGTAGAATGTGAATCTTCCTTACTTGTAACGTCCGGCTTTACCATCCCAGAGGTTGGGTAGGCACTCATTTTGGCAATTCTGTGTTCTTCATCCTCATCAGGGTCTTCGTATGGTTGAGATTCAACTTCTTTGACAACTACCTTTGGAGGGCCTTGTCCTGTAATCCCCCCTTCATCCTTGACAAACGAGTCTAACTGTACTGTGCCTTGCTCCACAACTGGGCTTTGCTCGGTTTCCCCAACCAATCCTTTTTGCAAGACATTCCATGAAACATGGTGTTTGTACTTCTCAATTAATGAATTCAGTCCCTCGTAAAACGCTCTCTCTGCAGCGTCATGCCTCTGCCAATCAAGTGGATTGAGAGGATTTTTTTCTTCTCCTAGTACATCGCCATAAGGAGCAGATGCTAGATTGTTGGTGGATGCGTGCCTAACGAAAGCAGTCAATCGGTGTTGAGTTAGATCAGCAACAGACCTTCTGACATTTCCTTGACGGCGGCTGAGATTTTGTGCTTTCACACTCCAACCTTCAGATTTTCCAACCTCAGCCAGTTCAATATCGATATTTGCAAGAAGAGTTGAAACCTGTGCCCAAAAATCAGGTCGAGGTAATTCAATAGGATGATTTTGTTTGGCTTGTTGCCTCACTAAACTGAACAATTGGTTCTCAATTGCTTGCAATTGTCCTGTGCTAACTCGCGTAGATTCACCCACCTCGCCGCTCATTTCAACTCGCCCGATATCCCTCTGCTCAAAGGCATCCTAAGAATGCTTCACTCTAAATTATACCACAATTTGGATAACTCAGTCATGGTTGGAGAGAGTTCAAACGAAGTGAGCACACCCAGTTATGTGCAGAGGCGGAGCCATGGTGGGTAATTCAGATACAAGGAGAGCCTATCTTCTTGCCCTGTTACTCATTATCATGCCAATGGCAGGCTTAGTCTCCGCTAGCCAAACTATGTGGGTGGGTCCAAGTGTTGTTTCGTCTCCTTCCGGTGGTGGTAATGTTACCGTTACTGGTTTCCAAGTTCCTCAAGGTGAAGAAGTGCTTGATGCTTGGTTAGAAATTAGTGAAGACGGTATGAGCGACCTTGGTACTGGTGTTGAATGGGTTGAGGACGCGAATGGTAAGCTCAACTTTAGTTGGGGCCTTTGGAATTCAACAACAGCAAATTTCTTTGATGGTGCACTAAGTCTTGATGCAAACCATTCGGTTGGCAGAATTAATGACTTTGAAACCTTGAAGCGGATTGTTCAAAATTGGCAATATGGTGGTACACCTGGTGTTTGGGAAATAAGCGATATGTTGGGAATTGCGGGGCCTATCAATGGTTCAGGTCGTGAATCCAGTGGTGGCTTGATTCCAATTGGAGGAGTGACCGGGCGTTACATCATCGCCACCTCCGACGACCAAGCACTTCCTAATGGGGTTCACAGTTGGATGGAATCTCCAGACTTTTATGTACCAAATGTAATCAACAATTTCAATCTCACTTTCTCATATTGGCAACATATGTACACGCCCAGCGCAGTTAACGGAAATGCTGATGGCGCGTGGGTTGAGATGAGCATTGATGGTGGCGCAAATTGGAATTACATCACTCCAGAAGGAGGCTACAACAATCGTATTAATTCAGCTGCGCCATCACCAAACGGGAGTGGTGGTTCAAATTTTGAAGTGTGGGCTTCACCTAATGCAACCGGGT
>CBFHYB010000004.1:32719-34114 GCA_965659915.1 Candidatus Thalassarchaeaceae archaeon | reverse complement strand
ATTAATTCAGCTGCGCCATCACCAAACGGGAGTGGTGGTTCAAATTTTGAAGTGTGGGCTTCACCTAATGCAACCGGGTGGCAACAAGCAAATTTCAACCTTGATAACTATCCAGGAATTGCTAATGCTAGTAATGCCCGCTTCCGTTTCGTTGTCTGGACAGATGTCAACTCAACAGTCCAAAGACCAGGAATGTTTCTTGACAATGTGAATCTTACCAATTCAGGATCAGAATTTGGTTCGTGGTTCCATGGTAATTTATCAAATTACTATGCTGATGGTGCCAATTCTTTCCTTTCATTTGAGACCAATCTCTCAAATGCAAGTGGCCCAATAATGCTGGATTATGCTGTTGATTTTGACATGGAAGGAGATATCTATGATAATTTCAACTGGGAGTGGTCACTCAACAATTTGACATGGACTTCCTTCTCTCCTCAGATGCCGTCTTTCGGAGTTCTTATTGGGGGTCAAATGTATGTTGATGACTCAAGAGGCTGGAAACCTCTTTCCCATCCTTTGCCTCAATCACTTGCTGGTAACTCTTCAGTTTACATCCGTGTCTACCTTGAAACAGATACCTTCCCAGGCTCAGGTTTTGGTGGTACAACTCTAGACCCACCAGAAGGGTTGTTTATTGATGATGTACGGATATCGTCTGGAACAACTGGTAACCAGACAACACACCTCTACCTTAATTTCACAGATGTCAACAATGGAAATCCAACTCACGGAAACATCGGTACAGGGTTAGACGAGTGGCAACACCTAACTTCACATGGGGTAAATGGACCTTCATACCAATTTGATTCTTTTGAGAACTCACCTCTACTTCCAGAAGGGTGGGAAATTGACACAGCCCGCGGCACAGGGTGGGAATTCCGCGCACACAACAACACATGGGTGTACGGTCCTGATACTCCAGATTCTGGTTCTTATTACGCGGGTATTGTCTTTTCAGATACATATCAACCGAATACCTGGACGCATTTGATTTCCCCTGATTTGGCAATTCCTGTTGGTAGCCATGCGCGAATTTCATTCAAGCAATTCGCATGTGCTGAACCTGGTTGGGATGGTGGTGTTGTTTACATTTCAACTGATGATGGTCGTACTTGGATTCCTTATGGACAAAATGAACCAGATTTCTACGATACCCAACAGAACCAGAATCCAAATTCTGATATCTACAACTTGTGGGCAATGGATGGCAGTAATGCAAAGCCCACTTGTTATGGACAGCGTGGCCCTAGTAATAACAAATCATGGGTTACTAAGGAGGCTGATGTTAGCCAATATGGTGGCCAAGCAATAAAATTACGATTTTCGTTTTATTCCGATCCGTTATTGGAAGCAGATGGTTGGTATCTCGATGATGTGGGGCTCTATGTTGAT
>CBFHYB010000004.1:0-32620 GCA_965659915.1 Candidatus Thalassarchaeaceae archaeon | reverse complement strand
GGAACGATAGATATTGATGCCTCAGTTCCGAATGGAACTTGGGTCCGTTGCTCACTAATAGATGAAAGTGGAGCCATTGTGAATGGGATGGGGAACCTTAGTTTCCCAGTAATTCCGTTACCCGGCTCACTTGGTGAAAAGGTAAGAATCAAATTGGAGATGGGAACATCTGAACCCGAACTAACACCAAAGGTACACGCGTTGTATGTTGGAGGAACAAATATCTTCTCAGCTAGAGATACATCCAATGGCTGGACAATATCACCATATCTCAATTTGAATCAAACATCAGGAAATCTGACAAACCCAGGGTTGGCTACTCATTCAGTCACTGGCCCGCTAATTTATGCGAATAGTCCAATGGAGGTATTTGAGTTGTCAGGCGTAGGCGCCGGCGTTCTTGTAACACTGTTAGATGAGAGAGGTACCTCGTTTAATTATGGGGTTTTAGGAAACAAAACAGTTCAAAGAACAATACCCCTAACTGCATATCGTGTTCAAATTGACTTGCAGCCTGGAGGCTGGATTAATTCACTAAAAGTTTCAGGACGAATCCTCCAACCCGGATTAAATATTTCAATAGATGTTGGTGACGATGGTTTGGTTGATTGGGAATTCATTGAAGGAAATGATGGACGTGGTCAACTTGGTTGGCAGGATTCTCTAATGCTATCCAATTCAAGAAGTGTAACCACTGATTCCCAATGGAATGGCATGAATTTCATATCTCTATTAATTCCAAATGACGCAATTGTTACTGGAGGTGTCGTTGGCGTGCAAACTTATCAGCAGTCGATTGAGGTTAATCTTTCAATAGCGGGTGCATCACTGCTTAATCAGCAAACTATCGGAAATGGGTTGGGAATGATGGTTCCATTGAACACCGCGGTCATTCAATCTATCAACGCTCAAGTTGGTATGCCTTTACCAAATGCAACAAGGGATTGGAAGCAAATCCCAATTTCATTGGATACAACTGATTTAACACAAATCCATATTTATGGGGTGAACTACATCTTGAGAGAGAACGTATCAGGTCTCGGGCCAGTAGTTTCTCAGGTGGTGAATGTAAGTAGCCCGTCGAATGGGACTTACAATATTCCTGTCCGAGTTGATTCTGAGGCTGGTGGTATTGGGTTGTGGGGCGGGGTAGAGCATGCACCACTTTTGGTTAACGAGGTTATCTCGGTGCCAGAAACTTGGCTTCCAGACCGACCTTCAATAATCACTACCGAACTAACGCATTTGTATTCACGGGAACTGTTGGCTACTGCCAACCTAACTTTGACAGCACCCAGTGGTGATTTTATTTCATTCTCCATTTCAGATCTTTCAAGCACCCCTACATTCACTCAAAATAGTGGGGGTGGCCAAGTATCATTTGACACAACGAGCACCACAATTTCACCTATTGAAAGAGGATGGCAGATTGAATGGCATCTACAGACGGAATGGAGTTGGGATGATGTCGATTGGCTAGATGTTGCTGCCGATTCTTGGGCAGTTAGTGGAGTCAACCTTGCTGATGATGTTGTCAGAATCGGCATTGGCTCAAAAGCAGTTGAAAATGATATGGAAATAGATACTTGGGAAGTTAGGAACCAAGATGGCAACCTCCTATCAACCCGCGGTTCTCCGGCTTATCCATTTGAAATCGCTACAGGATCAATTGTTGAGGTCTCTGGCAAAGTTAGATTTGAGGATTCTAATATGCGACCTTCAAATGACAATTTCCAAGTCACAATCCAATCTGAACATATCAACGGCACAACTCAAGTTGTTGCCTCAAGTGGCTTAAACGGCGAGTGGAACGCTAGTGTTGTTCTAGGGCAAGCAAGCGGAGAAGTCAACCTCACAGCATGGATTCTTCGCCCAGGGCCAACTGGCGTCTCACTTAATGGGGCAACAGATGTTACTGCTGATAGAACACCTGTCACTCTAATTATTGACTCTAACCCACCGACACTCGGTCCATTAATGGCTTACACACCTAGTGGTCCTAGACCTGCTGATGGCAATGTTTGGCCAGAGGACAGACTCTTGCCATTGTCAGTTGAGATTTCGGAAATAGAGGCTCTAGGTGGTCCTCTATTATTGCATTCATGGAGAGAAGGTATCGACGACGTAGATAATGACGGCGAAGCTGACGAATGGGAATATTCAATCATGCGTGAAATAACTCCAATGAAAGAAAATGGCACTGTTAGAGTTGACTTTCCAAGCCTAGATTTGGTAGCAAATGGAGAATTTGGAAAAGTTTCACTTTACATTACAGGGACTGATCTCGCAGGACATCCCGTGCTCAATGGCGGGGCACCTGGGGTTGACAATGATATGGCAACTCTAGTGACGCAAGATGACTTGCCAACCTCAATATCACAGCCCTCAATATCTCTTGATAGATGGGGCAATAATCTACTAGTTGGCCAAATTCATGAATTCTCATTTTCACTTATTGATGATAATGGAATAGGCTCCATTGACAACATTTCAATTGCTTTGGCGCCGGGTGATTCTCGAGGCGATATCTGGCTCGACCCTCTCTCAAGAGAATTATCTGTAAATGATAATTCTCCAATTCATCCAGTTGGACTAGTTATTGACGAACTAGCCGCTGGCTCTTACAAGGTAAAAATTCAGTTCCGCTTGGGTGTTGACTCACCTCAATCATGGAATACTTCAACCCAAAAACCCAGTGTAATAGTAACTGAGCATGGTCAAGTGCTAGAACTTGGAAGTAATTCACTTTCTCATCTTGAATGGACAGTTGATGGGCGTGTCAATCTGATGTTGTTAAGTGCCGATGACCTTTCACCACCTCATAGTGAATTATTTGGAAATACATTATATCTTCAACCCGATGATAGATTCAATTTCTCAGGTCAATTAAATCATCCGGCAAATGGATTAAATGTGATACTGGATGGTGATTGGCAAGTTAATTTTAGCATGGACGATAATCAAAATAATGCTGAAAATTGGTATACCATTCTTTCCGATTCATCTTCGTTTATGGCTACTTCTGAAATTCCTCAATCTAGATGGAATCACGGGTCGGCAACGGTACAAGCAACAATAGTTGGAGGTGTTCAAACAATTCCAATTACCGATATGAAACTACATATCGTAATTGATTCAACGCCGCCTCAATTGGATTTCCCTGTAACTACACTTAGTACCATCAACTCAAACCAAATGATGCAACAATTAGTGACTATACGAGTAAATGAAGCAGGGGGGATGGGACAAAATCCTCTAGAGTTGCACTGGTCATTTAGAAGGCATGGCGTGGAAATTTCAAATATGCACGGAGCTGCACAATTACCTCTAGCAACTGATGCAGAAGGATTGTGGACATATTCAACGAGGATAGATTTTGATGTCAATTCAGATCTTCTTCTTCCAGGGGATGATTTGGTGATATGGGTGGTTGGGGCAGACTTAGCTGGCCATCCATTAGAAGGTATAGGTACTGAAGGAAATAGTAAAATGACTCAATTACGTGTCATATATTTCCAGCCGGTACTTTCAGAATTAACTGTAAGTCCATATCAGCCGACCATTGAATCGGTATTCACGATTGATGGCAGAGTTTTGAACGAAGGAAATGATATGGGTGTTGTCAAAGTTGGATTGTGGGCTTGGCAATCTAGTGGCAACGGGGGACGTTACCACATTCTTAATGAGACAAATTTGACGCTTTTACCCCAACAACATGCGTTTTTCACATTTTCACAAGAGGCTTGGGATTCTGGTGATTTACAGTTATACATTGCCATTAATGATGATGATACAAATCTCACAAGTGTCCCTGTTGGTCTTGTTCGTGAGCAAACTACAGGTGAGATTTTATGGCAAAATATAGATTCTCCTGCCGCAGTTGGTCTAATGATATTACTAATATCTGTAGTGTTAATGGTTGTGACTGCAGCGATTAGACGCAGTGATGAAGAATGGGATGACATGGATGAAGAAGAAATCCCACCACCTCCTCCATGGGCCCCCGATGAATGGCCAGAAGGCGCGGGCCCTCCACCCGAAATCCTAACTCAAAGTACATCACTCCTTGAGGAAGAATGACAAAGGGAAGCATCCACCGAGTTTCAACGCAGGGGTACCCGAGCGGTCAAAGGGGGTGGGCTCAAGATCCACTGCTTAGTGCTTCGCAGGTTCGAATCCTGCTCCCTGCACCAAAACCAATTTTTCACTAAACGAGTAATGATGATGGGATTTAAGTTTAGCGAATTATTCAATATAAAAATCATTTTTTCAATTGAAAAATCAACAGTTACTCAAACATCTTGATTGAGGCACACATTCAAACAGGGGAGGCAAGAGGTTGGGTTATGCGCAAGCGAGAGGATGAATCGGAGGGATTCATCTTTTTCGAAGATGATGATGAAGATGAGTTGCTAGCATCTGAGGAGGAAATCATCAGAGATGAATCTAGTGAAAGTAAGGATTCACAAGTGGAATCTAGTGAATTAGTTTCGTTTCAGAAAGACCAATTTATTCCCCTTCAAGATATCTTACCAAAAAGAGATGATGAGTATTTTTCCGCTGAATTAGTAACCGATGGCATTCATAATTTTGAATGGCCAATCAAAGGAATGGATTGCCCTGATTGTGCAATGAAAGCAAGTTCTGCCACAAATAAAAATCCTGCAGTTGCCTCTTGTAAGATAAGCCCCGCAGATGGGATGGTTCGTCTTGGAATTGATCTTGGAAAGGGAGATCTTGCCAAAGCCAATCGTATATTGTCAAGCTTAGGGCATGAGCCCGATGTTGATTGGTTTAGGCTCTCTGGGGTAACTGTTGAATCGGTCATGAAGCGGCAGCACTGCGACCGAACTTCGCTAAAGCGCCTTCTTCTATCTGCCCCAGGGATACTTGATGTGCGCTTAGAAGAAAAGGATATTCTGATACGCCGTCCACCAACTATGCTGCCGCTAACTCGTCAAGAACATGAACTTGCACTTGAGAGGATGACTGGCAAGAGTGTCAAGTTGGTAAAAGGTGACGTAGTAGGTCTTTCAACAGAACATTGGCGATTAATTGGTGCTTCTATTGCCTTAGTTCTATTACCTATAATTGTCCTTTTACAAGCATTTTCGATGCCAACAATTGTTATTGCTGGAATTGGGATTGTAGGAACAATTGTCGGTGGTTACCGAATGTTTATGGAAGCCATTGCAAGTATCCGTAATCGTGTTCTTGGTTTTCAAATACTTACAACCATGGCAGTTCTTGGTGCAGCAATTTTACAGCACTGGCCTGAAGCATTAATGGTTGTATTACTTGAATCTGTAAGCGGCCATTTAGAATCATCAGCCCTCGTTAGGGCTAGAGATGCTATGCAGGGTGGATTAGACCGCCTACCTCGAGTCGCTAGAGTTGTTTCAGGGGACAAACCACGTTTGGGTACGGTCTCATCAACAACATTTAGCACAGGGATATCTCCTTTATCATCTCTAGAACCCTCACGTCCAGAACCTGAAGAAATCCCCATTGAACTTGTATTTCCTGGGACAATGGTTGAGGTCAGAAGTGGCGAGTTAATTCCTGTTGATGGAATTATCACAGAAGGTGTTGGACAAATTGATCGCGCACCATTGACAGGGGAAAGTGTGCCGATAAGGGTCGAAGAAGGGGAATTTGTAGAGGCAGGATTAGTTCTTCTTAGGGGCCCAATATTGATTGAAGTTTCAGCGGTTGGAGAAGATACGGCTCTTTCAAATCTGATTGACCGAGTACACACTTATCGAGATAAGCCACCGCGTCTACAATCTTCTGTTGAATTATTCACAAAATTTTGGGTACCTACAGTATTACTTGGTGGGTTCGGGGTTGCTCTCATCTATGGTGAATGGATGATGATGTTGTTACTATGGGTTGTTGCTTGCCCGTGTGCTTTACTTCTAGCCGCACCAATTCCACACGCTACAGCTCTATCCACAGCCGCTCACCAAGGCGTCATCGCGCGTGGGGGCGATGTACTTGAGAGAGCAGCCAGAGTAGATCTAGCATTACTGGATAAGACAGGAACATTGACGAGTGGGGAACCTCGACTAAACTCATTAGTCCTAGCAGATGGTATTTCAATGCTAGAAGCGCTTTCACTTGCTGCTGGTTTGGAAGTACGTAGTAATCACCCATACGCGTCAACTATCATGTTGGCCGCTGAGAGTGAAGATGCAGAGCCAATTGAAGTGAAATCATTGGCTGATGGTGTAGCGGGTGTTAGTGGTAAAAGTGGTCGTTCAAAAGTCCGCCTTGGAAGCCAAGAGTGGCTAACTAGTGAAGGGATAAGCATTGCACAGCCCCTGCATGATGCTGCAAATGACGCGCGTACCGATGGTCTTGGTGTGTCAATTCTTTCAAAAAGTAACGATGCTATTGCAGTTTTTACTTTCATTAATGATGATTTAAGAGTTGGTGCAAAATCTTTAATCAATGATTTATCCGAACTTGGGATCTCTGTGGAATTGCTTTCAGGAGATTCTCAACCAGCAGTTGAAGCACTTGGTAATCAGTTGGGGATTGATTCAAAATTTTGTCGTGGAGACATTGACCCTGATGGTAAAGCAATTTGGGTAGAACGTCGTAGTCAAGCACTCTGTACGATGATGGCTGGAGACGGTTTCAACGATGCTGCTGCATTGGCGGCTGCAGACGTAGGGGTTGCAGTAGGTAGTGGAGAGAGTGTTAACCTCGATGCAGCTGACGTCCTAATCCCATCTAACGACCCTAGGATATTATCGCGTCTAATTCGTCTATCTAAAAAGACCAGATTTATTGTGAAAATTAATCTAGCAATTTCTCTAATCGTTACCTTGGTATTGGTAATCTCAGTTGTTGACCGCTGGCATGATAGCCTTGCATTAGGTGTATTTATTCATGAAGGAACCGCCCTTATTACGTTATTAAATGGGATTTGGTTAGCAGATGAAAATATGAGTAGATTAGGTACACTAGGCAACTTGTTTAAACAACTTGGAAGAGATTGCATGGAGGCTTGGAGTTCACTAAAAGGATTGGTAACTAGTAGTGATTGAAGGTGGCAACTTGTTATAGCATAGTGCTGAGTGTTAGACAACAACGGGGAGAATAAGAATGGCAAAGATTCGGGGAGATACACGGCAAGTAGCCTTAGCTCACGAAACGAGAAGAGGCATTGTTGAAACATTACAAAATGTTGAGGAAAAGTCAACAGTTCAGATTCAAGAAACAATTGGAGTTACTAGGTACCATCTATATCATCATCTCAAACAACTCGTGAGTGCAGGTATTATTGAGAATCATCGTGACGAGGGTAGGGCACGTTGGTGGCGTCTTACTGGGCCAATTGACTTAGATGTAGGGGCTAGTGCAAGCCAACCCGATTTATCCGGGCTTCCTGATGAAGTTTCAGCTCTGATAAGAAGAGGCTCTGATGTTCATTGGGTTGAAATCCCCGGTTCTGCAAGAGATTCCATTGCAGCCAAAAAAATGCTTGAAAGTGTAGCCGATGAATGGGGTGTTGAACTCGATTTACCATTCACTTTCACACCAGGTGGAATCCTCATCATTGGTAAACCACGAAACTGAGGTGAATACATGTCTGAGGAAGAAGTAGAGGTTGATATTAGCCCATTAGAAATAGAATCAGATATTTCTCCGCCATTAATCAATTGTCCAAATTGTGATGGTTTACTCCCTCTGGGTTTGGGAACTAAGACTTGTGCCCTATGTAGTGCAGTTGCAAATGTTGAACACGAAGCCACGCGTAAAGAGTGGGCAGAGGAGAGGTTCGCTTGTCCAAACTGCTCCAAAGTTTTGGTTTGTGGAGTAGAAGAGAGGCCAGCAAAAGTTGCTTGTTCCTCCTGTTCAAACCAAATTGTGGTGAAACCAAAGGTTGTCAAGGTAGAGATTACTTGCCCTTCCTGTGAGCGGCGCCTTCGCCTCAAGCCTCGACCGGGCTCGCGTCAGATTACCTGTCCTGCTTGTGATGATGCATTTAAGGTCACATTTTGAAGCATGTGGAGACATTGGGAAACCCTTGTTTGGCATTATACCCTTAGGGTATGTGAATTGCCGTTTGACGGATAATGTCACCCTGCGCACTCAAATAGGAAGAGACTTGCAGGTTTGTACTAGGAGCGATGTGCTCCAGGGGATGGGATCCTGACTGAAACAGAAGCGAAGTTAGCAGAATTGAAGAAGCAGGTCGTTGGTGAAAGCGATCATTCACTTGCTGAACTACGCCATGAAATCACGGGTTCCGATTCACCATCTTTGGAGAGGGCTGGCCAAGTTTCTAGAAATCTCACTAACGAGGAGGGGCTTCGTCGTAGCCTTGGTAGGGAACGCCGCCTCCGGTTGAAAGATCAAGCAGAACGTCTTTCGGCTGCTAAGGGATCAATGAATCGTGCTCTACAAATGGAGCACCAAACAATTCTCAATAATATTGAATCAGAAATGCGAAGTGAGATGGAATCCGAACTTTCACGTTTAGAGAAAGAAACTCTCAGTAGAGAAGAAGAGATATTACGTGAAGAATTGGATATGAGACTCGAGCGCGAAGAGATATCACTTCGCGAGCAACTTGAAGTTGAACGAGAACGCCGCCTAAGTGCCAGTCGTGAACAACTTCACACTCAACTTTCTAGTGATATGAACAAAGAGTTTGACCGTCGCCGTGCTTTCTTGCAGGAGAAAATGGAGATTGAAGCAACACAAGCACTCCAGGAGCAGTTGTCTAATCTAGAATCTGAATTAAAAGAAGAAATGGAGGGTCAACTAAAGTCTGAAGAAGAACGTCAGGCAGAGATAATAGAAGCAGAACAGCATTCCCGTCTTTCAGAAAGAGAAATACAACTCCGAGATGGAATTCGCCGTCGCCTTGAGGGGCAATTACGCAGCCGCCTGCGCGCCCGCGAGGCACGACTGAGAAGTGAGTATGAACATCGTGCTCATCGAATGGAGGAAGAGATTGCAAAAGACCTCCAAGATGAACTGGAGCAACGCCTTACTTCGGAAACCGAACAACTTGAAGAGCGGATGCAACAAGATTTGGAGTTAGCAGTTGCACGAAAACGCGATGAAGTCCGCTCATCAATTCTGAATGAACTTCAAACCCAGTACGGCGAGAGGATTGCAGAACGCAAACAGCGCCTACGTGAGCGTTACGACTTAACTTTCAGTCAGTCTATTGACGAGATAGAACAAGCTCTCAACATTGAGTTGGAAGATGTGCTTCATGATCGAATGGAGGGGGAGTTTGAAACTTACCGCCGTTCACGAGAATCGGAAATATCTAGCCGACTATCTCGATTCCGCCACGAAAGAGAAATTGAACTCCGTCAACAACTGACATCCTCCTTTGAGGGTAGGAAGCAAGAATGGATAGATCAATTAGAACAGGAGTATCGCTCCAAAGAGTCAGCAGTTCAGCGACAAATCATGGCTGAGATTGATGCCCGAGTTCGTAATGAAAAGATATCTCAGGAAACCTCTCTTGATTTGCTAAAGCAGGAGACTTCAATGGAACTCGAGGTTGAGATGGAATCACGACTACGAGAGTTCAGGTCTAGAAAGGAAACAGAAGTAACAGACCAATTAGAACGCCAACTTTCCAAGCGTGAAGAAATTATGCGCAACAAAGCACTCATTGAAGTTCGTCGCCGTGAATCAGAAATACGTGCAGAAATTGAAGCACAACTTGCGGTTAAGAGAGCAGAAATTCGTGAGCGCCTCGCAACTCTTGAGCAACGCTCAGAAGAATTCAAACAAGTGGCAGAAGAAAAGATTCGTACTCAACTTGAGCGCAATCTTGTTTCAGATGAAGACTTGGAAGACCAAGTCCGCCTCAAGCAGTTAGAAGATGAAGCCGAGAATCTTGAGAATCAAGATACTGTCCTAGACCGCCGCCAGCGATGGATGGGTGCATTGGAAGGTGCTCAAGGACAGATGCCTGAGACTGCTGTGCGTCCCGGGGGCCTTGTTGGAGGTGGCCGATTAGGGCAACCCAAGTCATCCGCTCTAGGTGAAGCCCCAACACCTTCTGCTGGCCTACCTGGTGCTGGAGGGCGATTAGCACCTTCACGGGCGCCAATTGGACAGGCTTCTGCAGCAACTACTCCTACTCCAGAAACAACGATTCCTAGACCTACTGCCGGCGGATCAACATTAGCTGAACGCTTAGCACCAGTAAGGGCTCCTATCAGGGTTGAAGGTGAAAAACCTGAGCCAACACGCTCTCTAAGTGATATTGCAGAGGATGTAGGTAGCCCTGCTCCTGTAACCAAAAAACCCGAAGAACCATCTGGCATGTTTTCAATAGAAAAACCGATAGATGATGATTGGGATGAGGATGAAGAATCAGAAATAACTTCAGTTCTTTCAGAATTAGTAACACTTGAAGATGCAGAAACTGAAACTGAATCAGTATCCGAAGAACCAACTCCTGTAGCTCGAGGCCCACCAGGTGGAGGCAAATTGATTCGGGAGGATGTGGATGAAGAGCAAAGTGCGGCCACAAAACCCGCGCGTGGACCTCCCGGTGGTGGAAAACTAGTCCGAGAAAGAATCGCACCTTCCGAAAGAAGCCGAATTAGTGATAGCAAAGATTTGCCTGCCGAGATTTTGAAGCCAGTTCGTAGACCAGTACTGCAACCAAAGAGTAGTGAAACTGCTAACATAAAGTCATCAACAAGTACGGTCAAAGTGATGGTTCCAGTAGAGTCTCCAAAAGTTGCAAAACTAACTCCAGTGAAAACAACTCTCACAGCCTTACCAAGTTCCGAAGAAGAAGAATGATGTACATATTTTGGGGTTGACCGTAGGTCATTTCTACAAAATCAGCGCACCACCGCATTCAAAGGTAGAACGCTCCTCATCGTAGTATGCGCGCCTCGCTGAGTCTCTCATCACTTCTGCTGATTGGCGTAATTATTCCTTTACTTGCATCCACAACAGCAACTGCAACATCACTAGCAAATGCTGGAGTAGTATCTGAAATTGACAGCCGCACAATTGGAATGTGGCAAACTTATGATGGTTATTCAGTTGTAGTCAATGAAACAGGTTTCGTAATGGCACTAGAAATTAAGAATGATGGTTCAGTTACAGAAGCATGGAATTATTCTTTGAATATGTCAATCACAAGTGGAGCGATAGATAATTCTCAACATAGACTTGCTCTTGGCACAGATTCTGGGGTAAAGGTAATTTCAACTGAATTCCATGAATTACTCTATACAATCAATATCATTGGGGGTGTTGATTCTGTTGGATGGGATGGCAATGGTGACCTATGGGTTGGCGATAGAACCAATCGATATGTTGCTGAGTATGATAACACAGCTGCAACAGGAGTCACAACTCAAACACACCTCATTAAAGTAACAGCAGTTCTTGGTATGGCAAATGGTAGTGTGGTTTCCGGGGGAAGAGATTCAATAGTTAGAGTATCAGCACCAAACGGATCAATGATTCATGAGATGATGGATATTCAAAGTGACGTGGAAGGACTGTATCTAGTTGATAATGGGGATACTCTAGTTACTACATCTATCACTGGGCAGTTGATAACATACTCAACTTCTGATTGGCAAAAGACCGGCGATATATATCTTTCAAGTGGTGGGATCATCAGAACAGTAGAACAAAACACGGATGGCACATTAATTGTAGGAACTCACAATGGCCATCTAAAAATATTGAATAGTAGCGATTTATCTGAAGTAGGACAATTTTCATCTCTAGGTGAGATTATCGGTGTTAAACTGGGACAAGATACTTCCTTCTTCCTACTATCAACATTTTCTGATAAATCGGATATTATCATGTTTGATTTAGATAGCGATGGAGATGAAGTTGTTGATGCTGTGGATAAGTTTCCCAATGATTCAACTCAACAAATAGATACAGACGGAGATGGATATGGGGATAACCAACTTGGAAACAATCCCGATAAATACCCGCTAGATGAAACTCAATGGTTAGATTCTGATGGTGATGGCCGTGGTGACAACGCTAGCGGTAATAATGGTGATTTATTCCCATTTAATCCAACTCAATACCAAGATAGTGACGGTGATGGATATGGGGATAATCCACTAGGTCAAGATGCAGACGCATTCCCAAATGATGCTTCGCAATGGCTAGACACAGATGGTGACCAATTAGGTGATAACCCGAACGGCACGAATCCAGATGATTGTCCAACGTCGGCTGGGAATTCATACAAGGACAGAAATGGCTGTTCTGATTCAGACAACGATGGCTATAGTGATCCTCGTGGTGATGACCCTAAGTGCTCATCAACTTATCCGAACGGGGCCGATGCATACCCTCAAGATGCAACACAGTGGTGTGATACCGATGATGACAATTTTGGAGATAACTTGAGTGGAAACAACCCCGATTGGTGTCCTGCTGAATGGGGTAATAGCACGCGTGGAATCTTTTTCAATAGTGAAACCAATGTTTATGTCACAATACAGAGGTTTGGTTGCATTGACAATGATGGAGATGGTTACGAAGATAGTGGCGAGCAAGATGGGCTAACCGACTGGTCAACTAACAAGAGTGAATGGGTGGACAGTGATCGTGACGGTGTTGGAGATAATGCTGATTGGGATGATTTAGACCCGACTGTTAACACTCTCGAAGAGTATTGTGTCAAGAACCCTACTGATTACTCTAATTGTGAATCTGTATATGTTCCGGTAGATAATTCAAATGATGAAGAAGAGATGACAGCGAGCGAAAAGCGCTCTAAACTAATCAAAGAATTTTTGGTATATGGTGGGGGCATTGGAGTCGCTTTGATTGCAGGAATTTTGGCAGTATGGGGATTAGTTGGTATTGTTCGGACATCAATCGCAAAGCGAGCACCTGATGCACAATACAGCCACCAGGATGCAACGAAAGAGTTGCAAGCATTTGAAGAGGGAGAAGAGTTCAAGACTCGTGGTGGCATTACAGAACAGAAAGGCTGGGAAGATGAAAAACTCGGTGATGGTGTAACTGAGGATGAACTATGGGATCTTGCTGATGAAATCGAGAAACCATCAGCTGTTCCTGACTCAAGCAAGTTTACTGATGAAGAGTCTTCATCAGAGGAATCCCCCGAAGAATCGGATGACACATCAGAATCAGAACCAGAGCCTGAGCCTGAGCCTGAGCCTGAGCCAGTAGATGTTGAGAAACAGCCAACACCAGATTCAGCAGCGACTACGGAAATGCCAGATGGCGCTCCTCCACTACCAGAAGGTGGATTACCAGCAGGGTGGACAACAGAGCAGTGGGTCTACTATGGGCATCAGTGGTGGGATGCGAAGAACAAACAATGATTGCCAAACTTATTTTCAGTGAAAATCAACTGGAATTCGAGTCTTTAATTCACCTAATTCTTTGCCCGATAGAACAGGCTTACCATCTTGTTTGAGATTGTTTACTAGTAACCATAGGATTGTGTTCCAAGTTTTTTTTGTGGCATGAAGTTCAATGGTGTTGCAAGCGGCTAGTTTGAGTAATTTATTCTCATCACTACCTTGGGTAAAGAGCCCTTTCACTAAAGTATCCGAGTTAATCCAATATGCGGGGGCCTGTCCTTTCATTTATTTCACTCCTGGAAAGGTGAAAGTTCAAGTTTAGCAATTAATCCATTTACATCAATGTCATTCATTGATCCAAGTGCTTTTTGGAGTGCATCACTATCTCTACTAATCTGATTGAGTCTGTACTCCTTCAACAATTGTTGTAGTAGTTCATCAACACTCTTGTAATTCCCCAATGCTCGCATTGAATTTAGTTGCCTTCTTACCTCAAAACTTACACTGATTGATGTCATATCTGGTGAGCCCATTTTATCACTTATTCACCGTGAATCAAGACATCTATAGAAGGATGACGGTTACAAAAAGGAATAAAGATACGATTTGACCAATAAATAGCCCTAAGCAGGAGCTTATTGTAAGACATTATTCAGCTTGTTGTAAGCGATATAATTTCAATCTACTAGTTTCATTGACACCGTATTTATAACGTAATTTTTTCACACGATCTGAGACTTCTTTGGCCAATGACCAGTACGCCTGTGACCCTTTATTTCTTTTAGTCGGCTTCTTCAAAATAACAACAGGGGCACCTTCTAACGGCGCTTCTGCAATTGAGATAATTCTAGGGATCATAGTTCCAAAAACTTGTTTGTCAAAGTGCCTTCTAACTTCAGATGAAACCGTATTGCAAAGTCGCGTTTTTTGATACATGGTTAGTGCAATTCCAAACAACTTGAGATGTGGATTGATTCTGCGCTGAATCAATTTAATCGAATTCATCAATTGGCTCATGCCTTCAAGAGCGTAATATTCGGTTTGCACTGGAATCAACACCCAATTAGCTGCGGCAAGGGCATTGATGGTTAGCAAGCCAAGACTTGGTGGTGTGTCGATAATGATGTAATCAAATTCATGAATAGCAGTAGCAAGTCCTTCTTTCAGCCGAGTTTCCCTACCGATTCTAGTTGCCAACTCAATTTCAGCACCTGATAGTTGAATGTTAGAAGGAAGTAACCATAGATTCTCAACTTTGATGTATTTAGGTACTTTCTTCTCTTTCTTCCCTCCATCTTTATCATAGCGGTGTTGATTTTTCCATGCTTCACGCATTGAATCAGTAAGTATTTCTGGAGAAATTAAGTATTCATCCAAAATTGGAAGTTCTTCCCCCAAATCATTCATTAAAAGATCATATACAGTTCTACCAAGTTTACTCTTATCTACCCCAAAGGAAGTAGATGCATTGCCCTGCGGGTCAAGGTCAACAAGTAGCACTTTAGCAGGCTCTATACCTCTAGAAGGGTTGCCTTCAGCCAAGGATGTGGCTAGGTTAACTGCGGTGGTTGTTTTAGCACAACCCCCCTTCTGGTTGGTGCAGGCAATGACCATTTTGTATGGGTCCATCTCTCTCTCCCCCCTCGTGTGGTACGGGCTCTGCTTTGAACCTTAATCATAACCGCGATTGATTGTGTGCTCAAGTGGCAAAAAAACCGACAAACCGAATCAAGCAGTTTGGATGACTGGAACAGGCACTTCTGAGAGAATCTTACGTGTTATGTGCATGCCAGTAATTCCTCGAATCTTTGCTTCAGGCTTTAGCATGATTCTGTGACTGATGATTTGTAAAGCGACACCCTTGATGTCATCTGGAATCACATAGTCCCGTCCATCAATTGCTGCTGATGCTCTACCAGTCTTGAACAACGATTGGCTAGCACGAGGAGATGCACCGGTGATTACTCTGTGGTCTTCACGAGTTCTCTGAACAACTTCAACGATGTAGGAGAGAATTGCAGGGTCTATGTGGACAGTCTCCAAAGCCTTCTGCATAGCCACCACTTTCTTTGGTGAGGTAATTTGTTGCACATCGTGGTCATCCTTTCCTCGCAACTTTCTGCGGGCTAGAATCGCCTTTTCCTCTGAACGGTCAGGGTAACCCATTGACATCTTCATCAAGAATCGGTCCATTTGTGCTTCTGGTAGTGGGTAGGTTCCTTCTTGTTCAATTGGGTTTTGAGTAGCCAATACAACAAACGGTGCTGGTAATTTGTGAGTAATACCCTCAATTGTAACTTGTTTTTCTTCCATTGCTTCAAGTAATGCAGCCTGAGTCTTAGGTGGTGCACGGTTAATCTCATCAGCTAGTAAAATGTTTGAGAATAGAGGCCCCGGTCGGAGTTTGAATTCTCCGGCCTTTTGATCATACATGTATGTCCCCATAATATCAGAAGGTAGCAAGTCAGGGGTGAACTGAACACGCTTGAATTTACAGCCAAGTGCTCTTGCAAATGTGTTTGCAAGAAGGGTCTTCGCTAGTCCAGGGAAATCCTCCAGTAACATATTTCCGTTAGAGAGAATACCGATGGTTACCTTTCTCAAATTTTCTTGTTTTCCGATGATGACTTTTGATACTTCATTCATCAATCCGTTTGAAATTGCGCTTACAGTTGCAATCAAATCTCGGGTTCTTCCATCCCCACCCATAGTCGTCTGCATTGCCATCACTCCGTTCTACAAAAACTGACCCGTCCAATTCGTACTAAAGGGTTGGGGGTTGAAACATCAACCACAATTCAATGGTTAACGGCCCCAAAAATGGTCATCTCGGCGATGAATTGCAATTATTTCAGTGAGGATTTCTTCTTCAATACTTGATATTTTCAATTTACGTAATTTTCGAACGTGTGACTCTGGTACATCAACTAGGAGTACATCTTCTTCATCAACACCTCGGCCAATTGTGATTCCATCAATAGCGACCGCCAATTCATCTCCCTGCTTCGCTTCATTCAACACATGATCGCCATCGCGGATAGATTTCACCCGACCTGCCTTTTCCCCATCAATTGTCAACAGGCGTTGCCCAACGTGAATTCTACCACCTAATACTCTGACTCCTACAACAGCAGGCCCAGAGCGTCGGAAAATATGGTCTTCCATAATTAAAATCCGACCAGGGTGAATGACGTTTTCTCGCCCTTCTTCCTCCAATTTCTTTTTGGTCGTTTCAATCCATTCTTCATACTCTTCAAGAATGTGATAAATGATGTCTGAGCCAATATGTAATACTTCACAATCATCACTACTGAGTTCTGCCTGTGCTTCTGCTAAGATACCTGAACTAAAGGTAAGAATAACTCTCTCGTATGGGTCGTCAGAAATAGCAGCACTTCTGATGTCTTTACGATTTATTGGACCAATCGTGGCAGAGCGGATATTGATGTTTCGAGGATTGCCACTAGTATCTTTCATCCCTCTTATTTCGAATGCTAGCGCTTCCAAGCCACCTAATGTATCAGCTTTGATAGCAATTCCTTCTTCATCTAAGTCAATTGATATTTCACACTCTTCTGTAATTTGGTCAATAATTTCCTGACGCGAGTCATCATCAGGAATAACTCGGAGTGTAGTTCCTGCTAGAATAGATTCAATATCAGGCGCACTCAATTTTAACCCAGCCGCGGCTGAAACTGTATCTACTGAATCCCAACGGTCTCCGGCGTCCCTCATTTCAGACATTCCTCGTGGTGAAAACATACCCTTGATTTTAGTCACCAATGGGCCAGTTGGTGTGGCAATTGCAATTTCATCTCCCTTATTCATCGTACCTCTGTGAAGAATAATATCTAGTGTTTTACCGAGCCCTCTCTCATCTTTCATTTCAAGAACTGTTGCTTCTGCACTTCCTTCAACATCTTCTAATTGTTCAGCCAAGAACTTTTCAGCCAATCCAATAGTTACTGCTAGCAGGTCTTGAATTCCCTCGCCTTCTTTTGCTGAACAGGGAACTAGTGCAATGTTCTTCGTAAAATCCGAAATTTGGTCATAACGCTCAAGATTGAATTCTTGCTCCCCAAATTGGCCAACTAACTGCCAGTATTTTTGGTCAAAGAGCGCAAGCACATCTTTACTCTGCTTTCTCAAAGAAACTGCCATTGCTCTACCATATTCGGATTGCCAACCATGGATTCTATCGACTTTATTGCAAGCAACCACAAATGGAGTTTTGGCTTGTCTCAAGATTCGCATTGACTCTAGGGTCTGTGGTTTACAACCATCAACTAGGTCAATTACCAAAATGGCGATGTCAGCCAGTGAGCCCCCGCGAGTTCTAAGGGTAGAGAAAGAATGGTGTCCAGGTGTGTCAATAAACAAAAGACCTGGTGAGTTGAAATTTTTTCCACCCATCAATGGCGAGCAGAGGTCGTTAAGAACATCAGAAGGGACTTCTGTCGCCCCGATATGTTGGGTAATCCCACCTGCTTCTCTAGCCATTACGGATGACTGTCTTTCACTTCCTAGTGAACGAATGTGGTCAAGTAGGCTGGTTTTGCCATGATCAACATGGCCTAGGACTGCAACAATGGGCTGTCTTCTCTCTTTCATCCATGTCACCTGCCCCTGTAATCTAAATTTTATTCTTCGTAAACCCAATCTTCTGCTGAGCGAGTCCAATCTACTAATCCTTCAGGAAACCAAAGTCCCAATTCAAATTCTGCAGTTTCTTCAGCATCACTACCATGGATTATGTTGTGCCCAATATCCATCGCCCAATCACCGCGAATTGTACCGGGGTTAGCATCACGTCCATTGGTTGGGCCAATGATATTGCGAGCCACCTTGATTGCTTCTACACCACTCCACGCCATTGCTACAACAGGCCCAGATGTGATGAATTTGAGTAGTCCAGGGTAGAATGGTCGTTCTGAGTGAACCGCATAGTGGCTAGCCGCTAATTCTTGGGTAGGTGTCAATTGCTTCAAACCCACCAAACGTAGTCCTTTTTCTTCAAAACGGCCAATAATCTTGCCAACCAATCCTCGCTGAACCCCATCGGGTTTGACCATCACAAATGTCGTCTGCATAGTAATCACTGAAGCGGCCGTGACGCCACCCCTGTTTAAGCAAAACGCTTGAGCGAAACAAAAAATTTCACTGAATGCCGCCTTTCACGTAGTGGCGGGTCCACTTTACTTTGCGGGAATTTCTCTTCAAATTCACCATGTTCTTACGGGCTTTACTGCTCTTGAACCACAGCACGGTACCGTCCTTACGAACATACATCTGTCCAGTACCAGGTTCAATTTCTTCGCCACTAAATGTGCAAACACGTCGTTCAGGCATCTCATCGACCTCCGAGTTTACGTGCTTCACGACCAGTATCTCGGAGCATCAAAACATCTCCAATACGTATTGGGCCTAACACATTTCGAGTAATAATTCTACCAACGTCCCGTGGATTTGGGGCATCATTTACACGAACTTTGACTTGAGTAGCTTCACCAGTCATACCGGTTCGCCCTACAATTTCAACGACTTCTGCCGGCCAACCGTCTGTCATCGGGTTCACCTCAGTTTCCTGCTAGTTCATTAGCAGATGCAACTACGGTTTTGAATTCGTCTGCTGCCCCATCCATCTCAATAACTGCAATTGCTGATGTTGGGCGGCCAACTGGAAGTCCAGCAGCCTCTCCAAGGTAACTTTGGTCCTTGACGTAGATGTAAGGGATTCCGCGTTCTTTGCAGATCATTGGAATCGGCATCATCATTTCTCCAGGGTTGACATTTTCTGCCATAATAACAAGCTTAGCATCACCTCGCTCGCAGACTTTGATGACCTCATTCATCCCCTTCTTGAAGTGGCTTCCACCCTCCTTGTCAATCTTCTTCACAAACTCATAAACCAAGTCCTGCACATCGGCAGGTGTTTCAAAATCAATATGTACGCTCATAGGATTCTCTCCTCCTGTAGGTGTTCCGCCGAGGGCGTGGTCTGTATAAACGCACCGCATGGTGTAGTGAATGATTATTCGGGGGGCTGCTCAAAGATTCAACCGCTCTCGCAACTGCTCAACACCCCTTGCCAAAGCAGCAGCCGATGAAACAAGAGCGCGTGGATTGCTAGCAATAGAATCAGTTGCATGAACGCCACTAACATGGTCGTCTAGTCTAGTGATGGCTCCGCCGGTAAACAAACCGTGAGTACATGCAGCGTGTACTTCTTTGGCCCCTTGGGATAGCAATGCATCACTGGCCTTGCATATTGTCCCACCAGTACTAATCATATCATCAACAATCGCAACAACTGCGCCGCCAACATCCAAGTCCTTTGGCTTGTGTTGAATAGTGTGCGCATCAATTCTTGTTTTCTCAAGATATGAGAATTTGCAACCAATTAGATTTGCAACATGGGTTGCCCTTTCTATCGCCCCTTTATCGGGACTTAGGATAAAATCAGGATTAACGTTGATTTTCAGGTGTTCAGCAATTTCTGGCATTGCTGATACAAATTCAACAGGGGTGTCAAGGTCATCCAATACAGATGGGGCGTGTAAATCTAAGACAATTAATCCGTCAATATGGCGTGCTAGTAACCGTACGATTAGAGAGGCAGAGATTACTTCTCCTTGCTGAAATCTTTTATCTTGCCTACTGTATCCAAAGTAAGGGACTGCTAGAAAGATTCCTGGGCCAACATCATCAAGATTTTCAGGCCCCTCACCCATCAGATTATGCAGATTCCCAGATCTTACATCATGAATCGCTTCAAGCATCAATAATGCTTCAACAATTCCGTCATCAGGAAAAGTTGTTGCTACAACAACAACCGGTTCAGAGCGCACCGCATCAATACTTTTTGTAGGCACACGAACATAAGCCTCTGAGTCAGGAAATCGCCTAGCAACTAATTCATGATGTTGCCAACCCAAACGTTCTGCTAATGCAGATGCAAGGTCTCCGTCAATACTTCCTGAGACTACTGGCAGGCGCTCCCCTCAATCACTCCGACCAGTGGTCCCTTCATGTCATTTGTGTGTAATATGGTTCTAGTAATTATGAGTAAGTTAAGTGAAGGTTAGGAATATATGGCAATAATGTTTTTGAAAAACCCGTTTATTTTTAAAAAAACCAAAAATCCTTCCCTTGTGATAAAAACGGGAGTGGACGAGGCAGGATTTGAACCTGCGACCTCCCGGTTATCAGCCGGGTGCTCCAACCAACCTAAGCTACCCGTCCAAGGGTGAGCCGCGCCACCGAGGGGTTGAATTAAACGGTTCCGATTAGGAATCTCATTCTTCTTCTTCAAAGTCTTCTTCGTTTATTTCTCCCGAATTCAACTTTAGATATGATGGCAGTCCCATCAATTTGTCAAATGTGCGTGAAAGAATTATCTCATCCAAACGGGGACTAGTGCGTGCTAGGAATTGAACTGGTATGTTGATTACACCGTTTTCTAATCTGTATCTTCTTCTTAGGTTTCCTCGAGCTTTTACTCTTACACCACGGTAGGTTCGCTTAATTTTCACTAGGCCAATCACTACTCCTAGATCTTCACCTTGGGTGTCAAGAACTGCTCGGTCAAGTAATTCATCAGGCGCGTATAATTTTTCATTGATACGAACTGTGTTTCTCCATCTGCGTTGTAATTCTCTCATAGACTTAGTTAGTTTGATACTGCCGTCTGATTGAATACTGTGAAGAAGTTCTTTTGAAAGTGGGGCGAACTCAGCAGGCTTGCGCATAAATTCATCCGCTACTCCTGGTTCCACCTGTAATCTGAAAGATTGAACTCTTTCTTCATTGGGGTGATATCTCTCCCCTACTATTACTCCAACTCGCGTTTGTTTAACGTAAACTTCTCGTTGTAACAATTCTTGTATCCTAAATGATTCATCTGTCATATTTTTTCCCTCTCTATTACCGTGCATCCCATGTCTCGGTCAATATCCTACGCTCAGAGTCAGTATATTAACTATATGCCGAATTACTAATTGGAAATCCAATTGAAAAAGACGGATAATCATGAATTGACCAATTGGTAGTTATAATTTTGAACAATTGCTAACTATAATCAAAATTCAATTGAAACTAATGGTTTTTCTAGTTTAATTTACCAATATAGATAACTGGTTAGAAAGAATTATCCGAATTTGTTTTCTAATTGGAAAGACGGATAATATGTATTTTTTAATTATGTGCTAGGCTTGATACTTTGGATCCATAATAATTCAAGGATTATCGGTGTTATCTAATATGAAATTAGAAAACTTCCTTGTTTTTCATATTTATTTTCAACATCATTATTTTTGAGAATAATATGCTGTTCAAATGACAAATATATTCAAATCAAAAATCCAATTGAAAAATAGATTTTACAATTGAATTATCGCATACAACAAGACATTGTTTTGGGGACAAAAATACAGGCGTACTTACAGCATAAATTGATGAGCGTAATCCTTCTCCCAATGACATGCAAGACCCGATGTTGGATTTGTTAAATGAAATTCGGATGAATTCGGGGCCACGACAAACCATTGGTTTAATGGACATAGTTATCACTAGTTTTGCAGCATCGGATCAGAATCTAGCAGACGCCATTTTAGAAGCATCAAAAAATCATAAAGAATACTCAGCGCAGTTAGGTCCCGGATTGTTAATGATGGATGAATCAGAATTAATCCAAACGTTACAGTCTGATTTCATTAATTTCTATCCAGCTGCAACCGTTAATCCATATGTTGCAATAGCTGCTCGTGGCCCTTGGATAATCACTTCTCATGGCGCAGTTCTACACGACAATGGGGGGTATGGGATGCTTGGATATGGCCACGGTCCTGATAATGTAATTAATGCAATGTCAAAAAATTGGGTAATGGCAAATGTGATGACAGCTTCATTTAGCCAGAAAAAGTTAGCAGATGCATTGCGTAGGGAGGTCGGCCATTCTCGCGGTGCTTGTCCCTTTTCAAAATTCATCTGCGTAAATAGTGGGTCTGAATCAGTAACACTAGGTATGCGAATTGCTGATGTTAATTCCAATAATATGACAGGTCCAGGTGGCCGTCATGAAGGAAAACCGATAAAGATAGTTGCGCTTAAGCAAGGATTCCATGGAAGAACACAACGACCAGCATCAATCTCAGATTCTTGTAAAAAGGGATACATAGATAATCTTGCAACTTTCCGTGAGCGTGATAATATCATTATCGTTGAACCGAACAATGTTAGAGATTTGCAGTCAGCATTTTCAAGAGCAGAGAAAGAGAAATTTTTCATTGAATTGCTCGCCTTAGAACCAGTACAAGGAGAAGGATCCCCCGGCCAATCTGTAACTCGAGAATTTTATGATGAAGCTAGAAGATTAACTTCTGAACATGGAAGTATGTTGTTAGTTGATTCTATACAGGCTGGGTTTCGTGGTAAAGGGTGCCTTTCAATTGTTGATTATCCTGGATTTCAATCCGCTGAAGCACCTGACTTTGAGACTTGGTCAAAAGCACTCAATGCAGGACAATATCCTCTTTCTGTTGTAGGATTATCAGAACGTGCTGCGGAATTGTATGTTGTTGGAATCTATGGAAATACCATGACTACTAACCCTAGAGCGCTCGAAACAGCAATAGAAGTACTCAGCAAGATAACTCCTGAATTACGTGCTAACATTATTGAAAAGGGAGATGAATTTCTCTCAAAACTTGAAGAATTACAGGAAGAATTCCCTAATGAAATCACTTTGGTTCAAGGTTCAGGTTTACTTCTGTGCATAGAACTAGACCCCGAAACTCTACCAGTTGTGGAGCCAGCGAATGATTTTGGCTTTGTTTGTGTTGAAGAGTGGTGCAGATTGAATGGATTAGGAATAATTCATGGAGGAAAGAATGCACTACGTTTCACACCTCATTTTGGCATAACTTCCGATGAGATAGATTTGGTAATTGACTTAGTTAGATGTTGTTTGATAGAATATACTGAGGGCCACATGAGTCGTTATACCAAAAATAGAATTGAGTTGGCTGATATCATTAACCAGGAAATTGAGGCGGCTGAACGTAGGGATCCAAATCCTCAATAATATTGTAATGCAAATTAGAATATGTCAAAGTACATGAAGGTGGAACGATGCCAAATATGGTAACTCTTCAAGGAGAAGAGGATGGTTTCTTTTTGTCATTAAAAGAGAGACTTGAGAGAATCGAAATCAATACAGATTCGCCCGATGGTATCCACATCGTATGCTGGCATTCGGGTCCAGCAGTAGAATGTGATTTAGTAATCCGCCCCTCAACAAGTAATCCATACCCTTGTGAGGTTCATTGTGAATTGGTGTTGCATGACTTGTACATTCCTAGTGGTTCTGGAGAGTGGGGCCCAAAGGAAATAGAACACCAAATTTTGTGGTTGAACAACCCTGTTGGGGAAAGACCTCAAGGTGATGCAAGGTACTGGATTCATGTTCGTGATGTAGTAGATATGATTTCGGTGTTGTTTGCTAATCTGCCGAATGGCGTGATTGATGTTTGTGGCAGGCGTTGCTGGAGCCATGAAGCGATGTCAAGTGAATTAGAGATGCTTTTCAAAAGAGTAAAAGCAGCGGAATCAAAGACTTTTCAATTAGATAATTTGAAAATTTTTGAGCCTAATACCGAGCCAATGGTTTCACCACCTAGACCTAACCTTGGTCCACTTCATGCGGCTTGTCAAAAGGCTGGATTAAACGGATGGCACCCTTTAGTTCCATTTAGAATCGGTTTGATGGAAAGCATTGCTCATCAATTGTCGTAGTTCAATTAGTAGGTTTATTCCTCTGCAAAGAGGCTCGCACCTAACAATGGTAACAGTAAGGAAGCATCTCCTTCAACTACAATTTGAGGTGCATCAGCACGAATTTTTCCCCAACTTATTGCTTCTTTGAGTCTTGCTCCTGATAATGAACCATCATGTTCCGATGCGGTAGTAATTTGCACTGCAGAATCCAAACCTCCTCGATATTGATTCCACCAAATAACATGGTGTTTTGAGATTCCACCCCCAACCATCAAAGCGTGTGATGAATCTGTAGTCCAAATCAAGTCTGAGAGAATTTGTTGGTCTTCTAATAAATCAAGATTGAAGTCCCTTGCTTTTTGTCGGTGCATGAATAATTGAGCCCCGATAGAACCATCATATATCCCTGGAATAATAATCGGAATCCTATGTTTAGCGGCCCAATGGAGCAAACTGGATTCATCATCAATTCTGTCACCCAAAGCCCAACATAATTCTACACTACCAAATCCTTGCCATGGATTTTCAGGATTTGCCGAGCGCCTTTCATCGTCAATTTCTTGTAATATTGGCATTACAATTTTTTCAATGATATCACCATAACTAGCATTCGGAACAATCACGTTTCCAAGTCGATTCAGGCCCTGTTCACCGAGTTCAACATCATCTAACTCAAATGCACCATGATAGTAATCACTGAAACTACGAGCGATGTCATGGTCAAGTGTTCCACAAGTTGTGACAACTACATTGAACCGCTTTCTTTTCAAAGCTTCAACGAAGAATCCACGTGTTCCAGTAGCACATAGGCAGGCAGGAAAAGAAAGCCAGTTCAATTGGCTAGACCCATCTTCACTCAATGAATCATCAAATTGCTGAAACATCTCCTTTAGAATGTCGCGTGCTAGGGCAAGTTTAGTCGCTGTAAAACCACCAGCTGTAGCCATCTGGTCTAACAGTTTTGAGGGGTTTTCAGTGGTGGAAAAATCGTAATCAACCACAGGCAAATCAAAGTCGTCTTGGTTTACCATGACATCACCCGACAAGCCGCCTCAAAATGAATACAGCGGTTATTCACAGAGCCTCTCAATTTCCTTTATCACTTCATTTGCCACATCAATTCCGGTCGCTCTTTCGATTCCCTCAAGTCCTGGAGATGAGTTTACTTCCATCAATAATGGCCCGCGACTTGACTCTAGTAAATCTACTCCACCGAATTGGATGTTAAGGGCTTTACAGGCATCAATACATATTCTCTCAATGCCTGCTTCAAGTTCTAGTTGATCGCCAGTGCCACCTCGATGTATATTACTACGGAAATCATCGCCCTTTCCAGTTCTCCTCATTGCGGCTACTACTTTATCGCCAACTACGATTGCTCTGATGTCGGTGCCTTCAGATTCTGCGATGTATTCTTGAACAATTATTGGTTGATGTAATCTCGCAAGGACATCAATTACTGATTCAGCGCTTGCAACGGTATCACAACGCATTACTCCTATTCCTTGGGTGCCCTCCAATAATTTCAGAACCACCGGGGGCCCGCCGACTGTTTTGATGCAGGGATGTAAATCAGCCGCCCCTCTTGCGTATGCTGTTCTAGGCATTGGTAACTCAACCGCGGCGAAACGCTGTAGCGCACGCAATTTATCTCTGCTTGCTGCAATACCATTGCTTGGATTAAGGACAGGAACCCCAGCAGCTTGAAATTGCCTGAGTATTGTTAATCCATGGCGAGTGATTGAAGCTCCAATCCTAGGTACAATGCAATCCATTGGCTGAACAATTTTGTCACCATTGTAGAGTACAGTTGCCCCATCTGGCGATAAGTCAATTGTACACCTAGTTGGATTGAGATAACTAACACCATGGCCTGCTCGTCGGGCAGCAGCAGCCAGTCTAGTAGTGCTGTATAGTTCTGGACCTTGAGTCATGATGACTATCTCGAGTCTCCGTCCCATAACCTACCTTGAGGGGGTCATTGTTTTCAAATTGACCGATTTGGCCTATGCGTCATTTTCCAATTGAAAAATTCGATCTCTCAATTGCGCTGCCTTCTCAAATTCAAGTCTAGTTGCTGCCAATTTCATCTGTTTTCTTAGTCTATCAAGTAGCCGTTCAAGATCATCCGTCATCACAGCATCATCAACTGTTGTGATTGTTCCATCTTCTTCCAAAATTGAAGATGCAACACTTGCCCACGAAGGTTGGCTAACATTACTAACAGATTCTCCATCAGAGCCCCAACCATCTGTACCAAGGTCAAATCGTTTTGCTAAATCTCTCTCATCTTTGATTTTCCCACTTTGACCTGTGGCCCCACCAACAAATCTCTTGCCACCACTACTACCTGTACCAGCAGTCCCAGCAAGTAGTTCCTCTGCTTCAATACCCATAGTTGGCAAATCTTTGACAATAGTTCTTGGGATAATATCATTTCTAACATTGAATTCTTCCTGTCGTTTTCGTCTTTCAACGGTTTGTAAAATTGATGTGCTCATTGCATCAGACATTGAATCTGCATACAATAATACTCTGCCATTTTCATTACGTGAAGCACGACCAATAGTTTGTAGAAGGGAACGCTCATTACGTAAGAATCCTTGACGGTCAGCATCAAATATTGCTACTAACGAAACCTCTGGGATGTCAAGCCCTTCCCGCAACAAATTAATTCCTACAATCACATCAATGTGTCCAATTCGCAAAGCCTTAATGATTTCAGATCTCTCAATTGTGTCTATTTCAGAATGAAGGTAGTGCGCTTTTACTCCCATTTTTTGTAAATAATTGGAAACTTCTTCAGCGAATTTAATAGTCAAAACTGTAACTAATACGCGCTCACCATTGGATACACATTTGTTGATCTCGTCAAGCAAATCTTGGACCTGTCCTTCTGTAGGGCGGACTTCAATTTCTGGGTCAAGCAACCCTGTGGGGCGGATTTCCATACGCACAATCCCCTCAATTTTTTCAAGAGATTTTAGAATACTAGGCGTCTTTTTTGGTTTTTGCATTTCAGGTTCAACAACTCCACCACCCCCTGGTACATGGAGTAACTCTTTGGGGACATTTTGCCCAGTTACCTCAGCAAGGTGTCTCAATTCCCTTTCACCTGGTGTTGCTGAGACATACAACATTTGTGGAACAAGATTTTGAAATTCATCTATGCGCAAGGGTCTATTGTCTGCAGCAGAAGGTAATCTGAAGCCGTGTTCAATCAAGGACATTTTTCGTGAATGATCACCAGCGTACATTCCTTTTAATTGCGGTAATGTCACATGGCTTTCATCCATAATTACAAGGAATTTTTCGGGAGACCCATGAAATTGTTTGGCAGTGGCAGCGAAGAAATCAAGCAAGCAAAATGGTCTCTCACCATAGGTCCTACCATCAAAATGCATAGAGTAATTTTCAATGGCTTTACAGTGTCCTGTTTCTCTGAGCATCTCTAATTCGAAAGTAGTCCTAGTTTCAAGCCGGTGGGCTTCCATCTCTTTGCCATCTTTCTCCAGTTCATGAGTTCTTTCAGATAACTCAAATTCAATATCTTCCAATGCCTGTGCGAATCTTTCAGGGCTAGTCATGAAAAATTCTTTTGGATGAATCCAAGCCTCTTCTAACTCATCAAGAGGCTCCCACGAAACAGCTTCACACACCTGAATTCTTGTAACTCCATCAAAGTCAAAACGAATACGAAGCGGATCATCTCGGCTTGGCATCCAAACATCAACAACTTCGCCACGGCAACGAATTTCACCTCTAGAGATTTCACCGGTTATGCGTTGATATTGTAATTCAACCAACTGTTTGACTAAATCAAGCGGTTCAATCGCTTGGCCAACATATATTCTTGCATGTTGTTTTAGGAATGTTTCAGGTGGATTAAGTCCGTAAATCGAAGAGACCGTACCAATGGTGATGACATCTGGCCGTGAGACAAGAGAAGCCACTGTCGCGAACCTTTCTTGCTCAATTCGTTCATTCATCTGCATTTCTTTATCGATGTATAAGTCACGTTTTGGTAGATATGCTTCAGGTTGATAATAATCGTAGTGACTAACGAAGTACTCAACAGCATTTTCTGGAAAAAGTGATGACATTTCTTGCCATAGTTGGCGGGCCAGAGTCTTATTATGGCTAAGAATTAGAGTGGGTATATTCAGTCTTTCAATAATATGTGCCATAGCGAATGTTTTACCAGACCCAGTCACACCAAGAAGCACTGCTCTTTCCTGTGAATTATTGAATTGAGAAATTAATTTTTCAATTGCTTGTTTTTGGTCGCCTGCGGTATTGTATTCAGAGTGTAATCGGAAGCAGGCGACTGAGGGGTCTAGCCAGTCTGAAGCAGCGCCCTCAATCGCTTTAGACAAATCAAAATGGTCAGTGTCATTTTTCGTCATATTACCCGCTCGCAATTGATTACCCTTCAATTCATGGCCGGTATAATCCGCCATTAACATGCAAAATTGCACCAGTAATGTAACTAGAATCATCAGACAAAAGGAATGAGATGACATTGGCAACTTCGTCTGGAGTCCCCAACCTACCCATCGGAATTGTTTCCTCCCTAACACTTCTTTTCTTGGGTGTGTCATTCGCTACTAGATCGGTATTGATTGTTCCAGGAGCAACCACATTCACTCTTTGGCCACTCGGGGCAACATCAATTGCGAGTGAGCGGGCCCAGCCATGCAATGCTCCTTTTGAAGCGGAATAATCAGCACCTGTAGCAGTTCCTTTAATTCCGAGTTGACTACCTAATACTACGATTGATGCATTCTTTGAGAGGTGTGGGGAGAGGGCTTTCCACACAAGGAATGAGCCAGTAAAATTGACATTCATAGTTTGTTCAAGTGCTTCAAGAGTCAGTTCCTCGGCCTTTCCACGTTCATACATTGCATGATTCAATACCAGGGCGTCAACACCTTCTCGTATCCAAGGATGGTCTGCAAGAATCATAACCTCACCCGAATCAGAGCAGTCTACTTTTACTGCGACACAATCACACCCAATCTCTCTAACATCTGAAATGACATTTTCAGCGGATTGGGAGTCTGTATGATATGTGATTATTAGTCTGTAACCCTCACTAGCGAGACGCCTAGATGTGGCGGCCCCAATACCTCTACTTCCACCTGTGATTACTGCTAATTTCACCATTTCATCACCTCAGTCTAACAACCCATCACTGGATGGTTCAATTGTCATTATGGCTACTAGAAGAACCCATCCCGTAAGCATCGACACGCGAAACAGCATTTTTTGGAAGTCAGCAAACTTTTCACGAAGTAGTATGACACCTATGTTCACAATTGCCATTAGGCCAGCTGCCCCTAGAAACCAAATTTCATCCATGGGGTTGGAGATAGCGAAGCATGCGAACCATACTAGGGTTAGTTGTACAGATGTTCTGGTAGTAGTTTCTTCTGAGAACCGTGAAGGGAATGAATGAATCCCGTTTTCTCGATCACTCTCTACATCCATGCGCGCATAGTTGATATCAAAGGCAGTTATCCAAAATGCGACCCCTAGGGAGATGAAGAAAATAGTTGGGTACCAAAGAAGGTCAGTATATCCATCGTGCAATCCTGTAATCGCAGCCCAACCATGCACATCTGCTGCAACAGCAACCCAAGCACCGGCAGGTGCAAGACCAAGACACAGGCCTAGCCACAAGTGACACAGCCAAGTGTAACGCTTTGTGTATGGGTAGATAACGAAGGCTAAGACGGGAAGCCAAGCCATCATTAGTGCAACTTCGTTGAGCAGCCAAGCGCCCAAAAGTAGCATACTAAGGAAAATTGCCGATAGAGTCCAAGCCGTTTGCATTGACATATTTCCCGATACCAAATGCCGGTTTGCAGTTCGTGGGTTGGCGGCATCAACATCTCGATCAATGATACGATTCAAAGTCATTGCAAGGCCACGGGCTCCCACAGCCGCTATGAGAATCCAAATTAGGTCCATTCTTAACCAACCCGGCGAAAATCCACTAACAGGAAGATCATGCATGAATTGATTGTAAGCGAGAATATACCCAATTAACACAAAGGGAAGGGAAAAGAGGGTGTGCTCAATTTTCACGAATTGCAAAATTTGCTTGACACCCATATTACCACCTCGTTACATTTGGTTCCCAAGCTCTCTGTTCATACCCATCATATCCAGCCATGTTTGCTACTTTTGCAAGAGTTTCTTGGTCGTGAATAGTGATTGCTGGCCAACTTCTGATAGGAAGAATTGGGTCTAGTGCTGATATTTCTTGCCCAGCACTTGCAAGTGCTTTTCGCCCTGGGTGAGGAATGGGGGTGGTAGCATCCCAGCAAACTCTACTACGATTTGAATCAAAATGTAAATCTCTACCAACATCAAATCTAACGGTTAATTGCCAGAGCAATTTTTGATTTGCTCCTGCGGAATGTAATTTCACATCATCATCAGTGATAAATAGCCATCTTAAATGTTCGGATTCTTCCAATTGCCAAATTGAATTCATCAATTGGAAAATACGTTGTCTTTGAGCCCTACTGGCTTCAACTTGTGCCGCCCAAGATGATGGATCAAGAATTGCTTGCATTCCATTACTTGGACTGGGGGTATCATCAATTTTTGTTGTAATCACCATTATTGATGGCCTCAGGAGAATTGCCTCACTAACTTCATTCATTGCTCTGACTTTAGCACAGAAGTCAACTGAAACTCCCGGGGCATCAACCTGTCCACGGCGCCAATCTGGAGATTCATCAAAACCAGTTCCTCTCGGTAACCCTACCCCTCCTTTTCGCGGATCTGCACTTGGTAATGTTGTAGCGTCAATCAGTAATTTATCGTGAACATTTTCCCAAGGTGAAGTTGTATCAAGGGTATCAGCAACCATCCCGGGTATTGTAATTAAATCAGCTTGTGGATCAACTTTTTCATGTAGAGCATCGAGGAGTGCATTCAATTCTTTCACAGGATGACCTGGATCAACAGCTACGGAAATTTTTGTGAACATTAATTGCCCAGCGCCCAATAAACCAAGGCAAGTTTTTCTTGCTTGACGTGGGTATCTTTGTTTGGAAGCGATAATTGCTAAATTATGGAAACCAGTCTGCAGTGGCACGAACATATCGACAACATCTCGGTGTTGGAAATTCAATATTGGTAGGAAAGCGTCAGTAATTGCTTCACCTAGATATCCATCTTCCATTGGTGGAAGTCCGACAATTGTCATTGGTGCGATAGCATCGGCACGATGAGTAATGGCGGTCACATGCATCACAGGGTAATCTCCCTCCAAACTATACAATCCGAAGTGGTCACCGAATGGCCCCTCAGGTTTGGTTTCACCAGGAATACAATATCCTTCAATTACTACATCTGCTTCTGCTGGAACCCACAAATCTTGAGTAGTTGCCTTAACCAATTTAAGCCTCTGATTTGCTAAGAAAGAAGCAAACATAAACTCAGAAAGATTGTCAGGGAGAGGAGAAATTGCGCTGAAAATTAATTCAGGAGGCCCTCCTAGGCAAATTGCCACTGGGATTTTGTTAACGGAACCAAGACTAGCATCGGCATGGTCTGCACCATGTTTGTGCATTTGCCAATGAAGTCCACATTCGGTCGGGCCATATATTTGTGAGCGATACATGCCGAGATTTTGCTCACCACTGACTGGATCTTTTGTGACTACTAATGGTAGAGTGATAAATGGTCCACCGTCTTGAGGCCAAGTTTTTGGTATTGGCAGAGTTGTTAGATCCGGATTTTCCATCACTACTTGCTGGCAAGCGCCTTTACTCACTCGTTTTGGTGCCATACGCAGGCCTTGTCTGGCTAAGCCAATGCCTTTCCACGGTTTCTTAGAAATGGTTGCAACATCTGGTTTCATCAATTCCACGAGTCGGTTTCCAATGGTTGCTAAATCATCCACACCGAGTGCAGTTTTCACCCGTTGCCGAGTTCCAAAAAGATTCATCGCTAGTGGAATTGTGGATATACTACCATCTAGTAATCTTGGTTGCTCAAAAATCACAGCCCTTCCTTCACTTTTTACAAGGCGGTCAGCAATACAACCAGCTTCTAATTCAACATCAACTGGTCTTGAAATGCGAAGCACATCTCCTTGTTCCTCAAGGGCGGCGACAAATTGCTGCAGATTACTCCATCCCACAAGCCTCGGAGGGGCTCTCACCTAAGAAACATCAAGGATAGATATTCAATCAAATTAATACACATTGTTGGTATTTTAACAACCGTGTTATTCATGAAGTGACTCCCCTCATCACAACCCATGGAGGGAGCCGCTACAGAGTGTGACGTCTTGGTCATTGGCGCGGGTCCAGGTGGTGGTGCTGCGGCTTTGCACAGTGCAAGAGAAGGACTCAAAGTCATCTTAATTGAAGACCATGATGAGATAGGGACTCCAGTACACTGCGGAGAATGTATTTCTGATTTAGCAGTCAACAATCTAAAACTCGAACTCCCAGCCTCGGTAATTTCACGTCCTGTTGATGGTATTAGAGTACTATTTCCCGATG
>CBFHYB010000003.1:0-37369 GCA_965659915.1 Candidatus Thalassarchaeaceae archaeon | reverse complement strand
TCCCGCGAATCTTTTGGTGCACAAAGTTCTGACATTGAGCCGAGTATGCCTCGAACTTCACCTGAATCTCTGAGATTCAATACAGCCTTGACTGCGCGGGCCATGCCAGCAGTGCTACCACTGCGGTTCTCAAGTTCACCCCTGGCCCTAACCAAAGCCATCTCTGCATCACGCAATTGTTCCTCAGACCTCTGTACATCATCTAGTAAGCCGCGTTCTTGACGTTGGATTTTTGCCAACTCTTGAGCCAATTTTGTGCGGTCTTGTTCAGGTGCATTGGAATCTAATTCTTCGCCCTGAAGTAATAGGTCATCACGATTCAATCTTGCTTCATCAAGGGCAGTTTCAAGGTCAGCGAGTTGTTGGTGTAAAAATTCAACATTCTGAGTTTCGGCACCAACCTTTAGGATCGCTTTATTTGCAACTTCCTGAGTCTTTTCAACCGATTCAGTCGCTTTACCAAAAGCGCGATTGAGTTCGTGAACCACTTTATCCCCTGAATCAAGAGCGGAGCGCGCGTCTTCTTCCACCTCAGCAGCGCCTTGAAGATCCTCTTCTGCTTTCTTGAGAGTATCTCTTGCTGAATCTAGAGATTCTTCGTGAGACGCAAGCGCTTGTTCGGCTTCAACCTGTTCTGCAAGGAGAACTTCTTGTTCATCACTCGCTTCGCGAATGTCTTCCTTCAATCCTGACATGCGGTCTTTCCTTGTTTCAACTTCAACGTCTAAGCGGCGCTGTTGGTCGCCTAATTTCTTACCATCATCTCCCAACACCTCATTTAATTGGCGCTGAATTTCAGCCAACTCGTCTTCAATTGACAATTCTTGCTTGTTATCGGCTTCAATCTCTTCACCGATTTCACTGAGGCGAACGATGTAGTTACCTCGCTCATCGGTAACCAATTCAATTTCTTCTAATCGGCTACGGTGACGAGAGTGCATCAAAGTCCTACGAGCGGTTTCCAACGTTTCCTGTAATTCACGATACTTCATCGCTTGCTCACGTTCTTTAGCCAGCGTTTTGATTCGCTTATTGATTTCATCCTCTAGCAGAGTAATCTGTTCAAGATACTGCTCAACTTTGTCACGTTGGCGATTTGCCTTACGTATCTCATCGTCATAGGAAGTTACCCCTGCAACATCTTCGAGAACCTTACGACGAGCACGGTCAGTCATAGTGGCGAGGTGAGTAACATCTCCTTGAAGAACGATATTGTATCCATCACCTCTGGCACCTGCTCCAGTCAAGAGGCGGCGGAATTCAGTTGCAGTTGAAGGCCTTTCATTGAGATAATAAGCAGAGTTTGAATTGCCTTTACGGCCTAACCTAACAGTTCTTGTAAGGAGAACTTCATCTGTATCAACCTTCAATCTTCGATTACCATTGGAATCTTTTGGATTGTCAAAAATGAGGGTGACTTTGCAATTTTTTGCAGCTTTACCGCGGTTACCACCATTGAATATCAGTTGACCTACATTTTCAGCGCGAAGGCTTTTCGAACTCTTAGCACCTAACACAAACTGTAGTGCATCCCCACAATTTGATTTGCCAGAACCATTAGGCCCTGTTATTCCAGTAAAACCGACTTCAAACGGTATTACGACTTCTCCTTTAAACGATTTAAAATTCTCCATTTCTATTGCTTTCAGATGCAAGTATCCCATCCCCTGCTTTTTGGCCGCGAAAAGCGACTACGAATTCTTCGGGGGATTTCAAGGGGCTATAAATGATGGTGGTCTGTCACGCGCGGGAGGGCGGTTTCAAGACCCCGACTTAAGCGCCGTCAAGCGTTTCATAGATTCTATCAATAACTCTCATTATTAGCAGGAGAAAACAGTTTTCTGTGTAGTTCGTTATCACACTACAGTTAGGAAATTGAAAATAAATTGAGTCTTGCTAGGTAAAATCAACCATCTCACATGAATTCGCCTTTGAAATCACATTGTGTACAGCCTTGGCCATTACAGTAATGACACATGCGACCAACTGACATCTCATCACCTGAACTAGTACCAAGTTGGAAAATATCCTCATACTGATCTAGTGATAGTGCAGAACGAAGGTCGCCAACGGTCATAACGCCCCCTTTGTTGGCACTCTTTTCCTTCTTTTCAAGAGAACCTCGGAAACTACCTGCCCCTGCCATTTGCCATGGTTCCACAAATTCTGACTTCGGCTTTGACTTGAGACGTCGTACAGCCTTTTTGATGACCATGACCCCCAATATGAGGAGCGCAACTTCAACCATGAATGCAGGCATTGGTATCCCTAGAACCAGTGCCCAATCAAGAGGTTGTCCCTCGGTTGTTAGCAACCCCATAGCATCTGAAACTGCAATTGT
Organism: Candidatus Thalassarchaeaceae archaeon; assembly: GCA_965659915.1. Lineage (GTDB taxonomy): Archaea > Thermoplasmatota > Poseidoniia > Poseidoniales > Thalassarchaeaceae > MGIIb-Q1. The sequence continues at coordinate 35,028 of CBFHYB010000003.1, read as the reverse complement.
CACCAAACTGACGCCAAAAACCAAACGAATTCGAGCCATGTTTTTTGACCAACCTCGTGAAATCTTTAATTTTCCAGATTGCTTCAATGCAGCTATTGGTGCTGATATTGAAAAGACGAATCCAATTGCTGCAATGATCACATCAATTGCATAATATGTTCCTAAAGGAGATAGGCATTGATTGCTCTGATGGTCTGCCAAATCAGCATTGATGACTTCCCTATCACAATTACCAGAGATAATTTCAATAATTTCCATTTTGTAATGGACTAATTGGTCTGGATACTGGAAGTAGTATAACCCAACTTCCACATTGTAAACCACAAATGACAACAGAAGGACTCCGACGATGGCGAGTATCAACGGCTTCGCCTTTGTCACAATTGATAAGGAGCCGCCGGAGATTGTTAGTAGTTGTGTAATATGGGGAGTGAAACACAACTCTCCTGCACCCGAATTTAAAAATCCGAAGAGCAACCTTCAATTCATATGGGTTTGAGGCGATGACCCGGAGGCCTCTGTATGGTAGATGTAACCATAGTCGGCTCAGGTATCGCGGGTCTCTTTGTCGCAACCCGTTGTGCGCGGGCTGGACAAAACGTTGCACTAGTAACTAAACAACGGCTTTCAGACTCTTCAACCAATCGAGCCCAGGGGGGTATTGCAGGGGTTCTTGACACTAATGACTCAGAAGCAGTTGATGCCCACATCCGTGACACTCTAGAGGCTGGAGCAGGGATTGGAGATGAGAGAATTGTCCGTATGGTCGTAAAAGAAGCAGCGGCCAGAATTCAAGACCTAGTGAACGAAGGGGTCAATTTTGACAAAGAAGAGACTGGTGATTATGACTTAGCAATGGAAGGTGGACACCAAGAACGTAGGATTCTACACACAAAAGATGCGACAGGGGCTGAAATAGAGCGTGCACTGATTGCTTCCTGTCGCTCGGAGGAGAGAATTACAATCTACGAAGATTGCCTTGCTCTTGACCTCATTTTAGATGACCGTGATTCTGATGAAAGAAAAATCGCCGGCCTTTGGTGTCTCAATTCTGATGGATCTGTTTTCACTTTACCTAGCCGCGCTGTTCTAATCGCTACTGGAGGCGCTGGACAATTATGGCGACACACAACCAATCCATCGGTGGCAACAGGAGATGGAATCACTATGGCCGTCAGAGCAGGCGCTGCTGTTGCCGACCTAGAATTCGCGCAATTCCATCCAACTGCCTATAGTAATGGAGATTCAAACCCATTCCTAATTTCAGAGGCAGTAAGAGGGGATGGCGCAGTCTTGATGACTGCAGAAGACCTTGACAACTGGCATCAAGCAAAACAAACAGACTCTTCCGCTGACCCAAACGATTTCTCATTTATGCGCCAAACTGATGCTCGAGGAAGTCTTGCAACCCGCGACATTGTCGCGAGGGCTATTGATACTGAATTGAAACGCAGTGGCCGCCATCATGTATTGTTAGTGACAGAGCATTTAGATGCTGCACATCTTGCATCAAGGTTCCCTAATATAGCCAATGAAATGCTCAAAAACGGCTTAAAAATCGGCATTGATGCGATCCCTGTGGCGCCAGCCGCACACTACATTGTAGGAGGATTAGCGGTTAATGAGTGGGGAGAAGTTTGGCAGCGTGACCTCAACTCTGATGACCCGACATTTAGTACGAAAAGTGACAGATTAGTCGACGGATTATTTGCTATTGGCGAAACTGCTTGCACAGGACTTCACGGGGCAAACCGACTGGCCAGCAACTCATTGCTTGAGGCTGTGGTATTCTCCCACCGATCAGGGGTTAGGGTGCTTGAGTGGTTAGCGACCGCGGCACAAGAAAAAACCAGCCTACCTGAATGGCGAGCTGATGGACTTGCAGACTTAGAGGAACACGCGCCTTTGGTGCATGACCGAGCACAACTACGCTCCACCATGAGCGATGACCTCGGTCTAGTGAAGAGTAACTGGAGAATGAAAAGAGCACAGAGAAGATTAGCCTTACTCAATGAAGAAGTTGAACGCATTTGGCGACGTTGTCTGCCTTCAAGGGAAATTGTTGAGTTGAGAAATATGGTGCAATTAGCACAGATGATAATGGCTGCTTCTTTGGCTAGAAAAGTGAATGTTGGGCTTCACTACAACCTTGACCTTACCTAGATGCTAACCTTTGAAATAGATGAGGAATAGTCGGTGGAGATACCTAAAGAGGTCTGAATATGTCTGTTATTGAAAGATTCATGCAAGCGGTTGATAATAAGAACGAAGAAGTGCTTAACGAGTTAGTGTCTGATGATTACAAATTTGTCATGCATCTTGATGGTATTGTATTAGCAAAGGCGGATATTATCGGTTGGGCTATGAGTGGTTCATTCACACGAACTAAAAATCGAGTGATTTACGAAAATGAGGAAATTGGTATAGAACATGCGTTTGTGACTTTCGCTAACGGTTCAACACCTGAAGCGGTGTTGTCGGTTCATCGGATTAAAGATGGAGTGATTATCTCTACTGAAACAGGCGCTACGGCGCTGCCTTGAATCAAGGGGTACGGACTGAGCAGCGCCTCAGTCACTCGGTTCTTGTTGAATGCTCAATTCCTTTGACAAGCGTCAACAACTGTTGATTCAACGGCGTTGGAATCCCTAATTCCTCGCCCCGCCTAACAACCTCTCCACAAAGTGAGTCAATCTCGGTTATTCTCCCAGCCATTACATCCTGTAACATTGAACAACGGTTAGCCGCTGTAGCCTCAAGTACTCTTTTCAGTTCGGCCTCACAATCAAAGAAAGACATGTCAACACCTTCTGCGGTTGCCACTTGAGCTGCTTCTAACATTGCTGAAAGCGCTTGCTCATGCAAATCTGGACGCGACAGCAACTCGCCATTTTTGACACCACAAATTGCTGCCAAAGGATTGATTGCCACATTTATCAGAAGTTTCTGCCAAAGCATCTCAGCACAATCAAATTCCCATTCTGGGTTCAACCCTGACATACCCAATAAGTATAGCAAATCGTCCACCCTCCTGTCATCAGGAGTAAGGTCTGATTCGTCAAGAGATGCAAGCCGTACCGCACCAAGACCAGTCCATTGTACCTCACCTGGACCAAGCCTCATAGCCGCATGTGTTGTGCAACCAGCCAACACTCGATGTTTACCAAGTCGGGCCACTAATCTCTCCGCATGACCCATGCCATTCTGCACACTAATCGCTATCCCATTCGGCCGCAAAAGTATCTCAGCGGCGATGGCTAAAGCAGGTGTTGAGTTCGATTTACCACAGATGATCGCAATATCAGCGCAACTGTAGAGTGGCTCAATTATTTCTAAATCTGAAACTACCCAGCGATCTGGTTGATGATGCTCAACATCGCCATCAATAGTCGTTAAAATTATCCCAGTTGATGCCAAAGCAGCACTCTGTGAACCTCGTGAGTAGAGGATAAGGTCGGCATCTGTTTTTGCAAGGGATGAGGCAATTACAGAACCAATTGCTCCGACTCCAAGTATTGCTACTCGCAAATTCAACCCTCCGAAATAACGCATTCAACTTGGCCATCACTGTGGTCAATATCAGCGCCCTGATGACACCATGAGCCGAAATTCAGCCTGATTGAATCTGTGATACCTGATTCTTCATGCAAAGAAAGCCAAGCGACTTGCAATACATCATTTGAGTCAAAAGTCTGAGTCAAATTCAGTTGCACTGAACCTCCCGGCGGTATTGTCACACCTGATGAATCAGCCCATCCTGTCTCTGTATCATCTAGGTCATGGTGACTCATAGTGACAATTACAATTGAGGTGTTTCCAAGATTCATTAACTCCCATTCTCCACTCGCCAGTGGCCTGTCAACCCAGGCCCAAGTGACTTCATCTCCAAACCGCAATGCTAAACTTGGCCCCGAAGCTGTCGTGAAATTTTCCTGTAAAGGAGGAATCATATCACCATCACAAGCCGACACTACGCCTCCAATCGGTGGAGTGAAATGCATCTGATTTGTACCATTGACATCCGGAATAATGACCTCGTCCCTAGTTTCAACATTCCAAGTCAGCACGCCATCTACTAGACCAGGCTCACGGGCAATATTAGTGCAAATTTCATTCCCTTCACCCCATGCCACATGGTTTCCTGCAGTCAACCAAGAAGGGGTTTGCTCAGATTTGCCATCTAACCACCAACCTTCAGAGGGTATGGGTAGAGCATACGTTGGATTCTGTAATCTCAGTGGCCACTCAAATTCCTCTCCTTCATCACTGATGAATGATAGAGGTAAAATCTGTCCGAAGTCGTCAGATTCGAGAACCATCCTGCCATGATTAGGTCCGCTCAAACAAATTTCTGGCTCACTATCTGAGGTGAAAATCCCATTCGTTGGAGTTGTTACGCTCCAAAGAAGGGTTGGAGTTGAGAGATTTCCTGTTATTTGCTGATTACTAAAAGTGAGATTTGCACACGCTAGTAGACCATCGAATGTAGGCTCAAGTTGCCAATGTGCTTGAATTGGTGAAACTACTGTTTCGGGATTCAAAGTGATGGTTTTAACCGATCTTTCTGAATCTGCATCAACGATAAAATGTAAAACAGTGGGCAACAACATTGTGCTGTTGTTAGAAATTGATGCTGATAAAGTCGCTTTGCCATCATTTAACAAATCAACATTGCCGATATCGCATGTTGTAGGCAACGCTACATTCCGAGGCCCACACTCTATTTCTAGATCCCAATCCGGTCTTGGCGGGTCAGCCCAAACCGATACTTGCACGAATCGTTGTGAAATTCCCACCATCTCAAAATCAAGTGTGTGTGACCATTCTTCGTCAACCTGTAAGTCCAACTCTTCAACCCAATCAAGGGCCAAACCTTCCTCCCAATTTTCGTAAGGAGCAACCGCTGCTAACCCAGGGAAAGTGAGCATCAGAGCGAAGGCAACACTAGTGAAAACACGAAATCCGTATCTATTATCTAATTCAGTTACTTCATCAACAATTAGACCAGCTGAAGTAATAGATTGTTCACTAAACATCCGCCAAACTCCAAGTGAAATAACGATTAACCATGGAATGTATCCTGAAGTGAGTAAAATAATCACGCCAGCAAACAAAAATACACCATAAAGAGCAAATTCAGTACTAGAATCGGTCATCGTTTCTCTGCCAAAAATCGCCCATAGCAATCGGTAACCGGGGAATCCAGGAATTGGCAATAATAGAATCCAACCAAATGTCATCAATGACTGACCTGCTAATGCTAGCGGATGTAACCAAACAGTACGAACCGCGATTTCTTCTGGGGTGATGAAGAAAGATACGATAAGATGAGTGATTGAATTGAGTTGTATTATTGCTGGCGCGCCAATGAAATCAACAGAGTTATTTGCTGTCATTAGGATTCCAACAACTGAAAAAATTAGACCTGAAATGATGAAACAAAACGGAGTTACAACTCCTGAAATCAACATGCCTCGACGATTTGCCCACGCAACGGTCTGCATGAATCTTTGATTCATTAAGAAAAATAAGCCAAACGGCCAAATGATGACTGATTTAGTACTGACAAACATAATTGGAGAAATTGCCACTAAAAAGTTGCCAGCATCAACCCCATGCTTCTGAAAAATATTTTTTCTGATTACTGAAGTAAGTCCTATCACAGCCATCAGTGGTGCACAGAAATAAATCGCTGAGGATTGCAACACTGCGGAATCATACCAATTTACACTGCTATCCTGATATGCTAACCAGGCCGCTCCAAGAGCTAGGCTAAACATAGTTGCTAAAACCCAAAATAATGTTTGCACTAAGGGTGATTGCTCTGGATGTCTATCATCTGGCAAATCAATGAGAGTCAGAACATAAGGTTCTCCAACATCAATCATGGCCCTCCACCCATGATTGCGTAAATGCTCATCTAATTGCGATACTGATTCACTAACGCTTCCATCAAGAGGGGTTACTTGCCAAGATGGAAAAGGACCGAGTTCATCCCTCAACCGTCTGAAATGACGATCGATTATGTGTTCAAGAAGTTCAAGATTACCCCATGCTTTCTTCTGAAGCAAGAGTGGTTTGAGTTGCTCCTCATCCTCAGACATGCACTACCTCCACAACAGCGGGAAGGCTCATGCCGTATCAACCCTTGACCAATTAATCCACTCTGTAAGAGTGGAAAAGTTGTCAAAAAACCTATTCTTGAGAAGCGAATCACTTGTTCTTGAATCGCTTTAGGCGGAAAGTTTCCTCTCTTTCCATCTCTTCAAGTCGGAGTTGAATGAATACTTGTGCTTCTAGCATCTCTGGAATTACTTTGAACTCAAGAGCGTTTACACGGCGCTTGGTTGCTTCAATCTCAACAAGCAGTCGCTTGAGCGTAGATTCCATTTCTGCAGCTTTGACAATGCTCTCAATTAGTGTGCCGTAAGAATCAGCAGCCTCATCCAAGTAAGGTGAGCCTCCAATCAACCCAAGACCACGTTCTTGCAATGTTTGAGATAGGTACTTGCCTTCGACTTTAGGAACTACAACACCCATGATGTTGTGGCGAATAACCTCAACCTCAGGGCTCTGTGCCACAGCGATTGCAGCACTTTTCACTGCCAAACCACCTTCAATAGAACTTGCAAGATTGATTGCCTGCTTTGCTTCAATAAAAGTTGTAACAAGTGCTTGCTTAGCCTCAATCATCTCAGACAACAATACTCGGAATTCATAGAACAGACCATCACGCTTCAATTTCAACAAATTGTAACCATTCTCTGTCTGCTTAATTCGGCGCTTCAGGTTAATCAGTTCACTGCGCGTTGGTTTGATATCCAATGCCATGTTCTAATCCCCCTTTTACATCCTAAGTTTTCATTACCAAAAATCACTCTTTCTTGTCTTTTGGATGATACTTGTCAATCCATTGTTGATCAAGTCTGACTAGGTATTTTGTCTCAATTGTAGACATTAGTTCCCAGCACAGGTCAAGCGTTTCATCGATGCTTCGGTCTTCGTATCGACCTTGGCGCAGGAATTTGTCCTCAAACAATCCTGAGAAAGACAATAATTGCTTGTCACGCTCATTTAGTGCGTCTTCACCGACAATCGCCACAAGACCACGTAATTCACGTCCTTGTGCGTATGCAGCATACATCTGATCAGAAACCGATTTGTGGTCCTCGCGGGTAGTCTTCTCACCAATTGTACCGCCCATCAGACGGGACAAACTTGGAAGTACGTTGATTGGTGGATAGATACCACTTCCATGCAATTCTCTTGAAATTACAATCTGTCCTTCAGTAATATATCCTGAAAGGTCAGGGATTGGGTGGGTAATATCGTCACCAGGCATGGTAAGGATAGGGAATTGAGTAATTGACCCCTTCTTCCCCTTCACTAATCCTGCACGTTCGTACAACATTGCTAGGTCAGTGTACATGTAACCCGGGTAACCACGTCGTCCTGGAACTTCTTCTCGAGCAGCCCCAATTTGTCGCAGTGCGTCACAGTAGTTTGTAACGTCAGTGTAAATGACCAGTACGTGGTAATCGTGCTCAAAGGCAAGATACTCTGCTGCTGTAAGAGCAAGTCTTGGTGTAATAAGTCGCTCAACCGCTGGGTCGTCAGCTAGATTGACGAACAGAACCGCGTTTTCTAGTGCGCCTGTGCGCTCCAAATCGCTTCTGAAGAAATTGTATTCTTCCGCTGTGATTCCCATTGCACAGAATACCACAATAAATTGTTCATCGCTTGCTGTCAACTTTGCTTGACGAGCAATTTGCAGAGCGATATCGTTGTGTGGTAGACCAGATGCACTGAAGATTGGCAATTTCTGTCCGCGTACAAGAGTTGTACAGCAGTCAATTGCACTAATTCCAGTCTGGATAAAATCGTGTGGACTCTGACGCGCATATGGATTAATTGCAGCACCGATAATGTCTGCTTTACCATCAGCAATAATTTCTGGACCACCGTCACGAGGGCGGCCAGCACCGTCTAGAATTCTTCCAACTAAGTCATTGCTCACTGGTAGTTTGAATACATCGCCAAGGAACTTTACTCCTGTTGTTCTATCAACACCTGCAGTGCCTTCGAAAACTTGTACAACCACCAAATCATCGCTGGTGTCGAGAACTTGTCCGTTCTTCATGCTGCCATCTGTTAGACGCAATTCAACGATTTCTCCGAATGCGACTGGTTCTGTCTTGTTCAAGAACACGAGTGGTCCCTTAACGTCTGTAATGGTACGATATTCTTTTCCTGCCATCTAAATTCCCCCTTAATTCTCCTCCGCCGCAGCGGCAATTTCTTTTGTCATATCAGCAACTAAGCCCTCAATTCGGTCAAGATAATTATCTTCAAATCTTGAGCGCATCAAATTACTGCGTGCTGGAACGTTAACAACATCCTCAAGCATTCCACCGGCTTCAATCGCATTCTTAGCTTCACTCTGGAAGGTCAGAATTGCCTTTGCCATGTGGTATTGTTGTTGCACACCTGTGAAAGCGTCTATCTCGTGGAATGCATTTTGCTGCAAGAAATATTCACGAATCATTCTTGCAACTTCTAAAGTCAATTGTTGGTCAACAGGTAGTGCATCGGAACCGACTAACTGTACAATTTCTTGCAGTTCCGCTTCAACCTGAAGCAGACTGCTGATTTCAGTTCTGACTTCAGGGAAATCAGCAGCGATGTTGTCTTTGAACCACTGGTCAAGCGACTGTGGGTACAAAGAATAGGAGTTCAACCAATTGATTGCTGGGAAGTGACGTTGCCTTGCGAGAGGTGCATCAAGACCCCAGAAAACCTTCACAATACGAAGAGTTCCTTGACTGACAGGCTCAGAAATGTCACCACCAGGTGGAGACACAGCACCAATTACTGTAACTGATCCATCTTCACCCTCAAGGGTTTCAACACGACCTGCTCGCTCGTAGAACTCTGCCAAACGACTGGATAGGTAAGCAGGGTAACCCTCCTCACCAGGCATCTCTTCAAGACGTGATGAAATTTCACGCATTGCTTCTGCCCAGCGGCTAGTAGAATCTGCCATTAGAGCAACATCGTAACCCATGTCACGGAAATATTCTGCAATTGTGATTCCAGTGTATACAGATGCTTCACGAGCCGCTACCGGCATGTTAGAAGTATTTGCAATCATCACTGTTCTGTTCATCAGAGGCTTTCCAGTATTAGGGTCAATAAGTTCAGGGAACTCATCCAACACTTCTGTCATCTCGTTACCACGCTCACCGCATCCGATGTAAACCACAATTTGTGCATCGGAGAACTTTGCTAGTGATTGTTGGGTCACAGTCTTTCCAGACCCGAATGGTCCAGGGATTCCTGCTGCCCCACCCTTTGCGAGTGGGAACAAGAAGTCAAGAATTCTCATGCCAGTCACTAGAGGTGTGTCTGGCGCATACTTCTGCTTGTACGGGCGAGGCGCACGTACTGGCCAACGCTGCATCATTGCAATCTCTGTACCATCATCAAGCACACAAACAGTTTCTGATACTGTGAAATCGCCACTCTTGATACTCTTAATTGTACCATTCATGTTTGGAGGAACCATGATTTTGTGGGCGATAGTTTCAGTCTCTTGAACAGTACCAACTACTTGGCCACCCTCAACTTTGTCCCCTTTCTTGGCAGTAGGCTCAAAGGTCCACTTTTTCTCTTGGTCAAGACCGTCTGCATCAACACCTCTGGTGATGAACGTACCCATCTTCTCAAGTAGAATTGGTAGAGGTCGCTGAATCCCATCATAAATCTGGGTCAACAAACCTGGTCCCAACTGTACCGACAAGGTTTGGCCGGTATTTGTAACCGGTTCACCAGGGCGTACACCCGAGGTATCTTCGTACACTTGAATGACCGCTTTTTCGCCGTGTAATTCGATAACTTCGCCCATTAGGCCTTCATCACCGACTCGTACCACGTCGTACATTTTAGCGTTCAATCCAATTGCTGTCACTACTGGTCCAGATATTCTGTATATTTGTCCATTTTTGCTCATTTCTTCACTTCCTTCAAATTATTTATTGAGTTTCACTTCCAGAGATCGACGCCAATTGCACTCTTTATCTGCTCTCGCAGGGTGTTATCCTGCTCAGTGCCGATGCCGAGAAACGTCGGTGTTATGCTATCCGACAGCTGGATGCGAAGCCTGTCGGGCATTTTGATAAGGTCAGAAGCGTCAATCACGACGATACCAACCTCCTTGTCATTGAGGAGTTGGCGCAAATCCTTCTCCATCTCCTCATCATTTGGCGGGTTTAGTATGCGAGTTACCCCCGCAAGTTGGAATCCAAGGCTGAATTCTGGTGTGCCTACTACTGCAATCTCCATTTTCATTCCTCCTTAAATTCTTAAATGGGCTTCAATGATTTCATCGGAAAGGCCCGCTGCCCTTCCACGAATCATCATGCGTAGGTTAGAAACCTCGCAAGCCTTTCGTTCTACATAGTTGATGACAGGGAAAGCCGATAGAGGATTCAATGTCGCCATTCTGGTCAACATTACCATGCGTTGATCAACTAAGTTGTTCACTATTGGGTCAAGTGTGCCCTTCTCGCGTGAAGCGATAAGGGCATCATCAAAGCCACTATCGTTGAAATTCTGTGCCCTGCGTAATATCTCAATCAACGCTTCCTCAGTTTCTGCTTCCGCAGCCTGCTTGAGGATAGTTGAATTGAGAGCATGTCCACCTTGTAACATTAATTCGTTTCTTTTATCCGATGATAGACCCTGCTTTAGGGCACGGAATAAATTAATCACATTTCGATGGTCAATTTCAGTACGCAAGTACTTGAGTAACTGTGGGTGACTACTTGCACCTGCGCGTAACTTTTCAGTAGCGTCATGGTAGTAATGCCTATCAAGAGCATCTTCCAAAGCCATCAAGTTGTTACTATCCTCAACTGATGACAATACCTTACCGAACTTTGTTCCAGACAATGCTGAAACTGCATCAGCAAGGTTGTTTGAATTTTTTACAAGTTCTAACCACTGTTTGTTAGCTTCATTCTCTTCAGGGAGCACTTGACTCGATACTATCTCATCAGATACTCCACTACGTACGGCTCTCAAAGCAGTCTTTACCTTCTGGTAGGTGTATCTCTCTACATAGATAGATACCAAATCACCAAGGTGTCCTTGACAGAATCGTAATACTTGATTCAAATCTCGGTCCATGTTGTGGTTAAGAGCAGCCTCAACGAGGTCCGCCCCACTGAGACGAGTAGCATACAGGTCTAAATCAGCCCTGTAACCCATTTCAGATATGCTGGAAGCCATGGCATCTGGTTCCTGCAACAATAATTGTCGCATCTGTGTTGAGTCGATTAAGCCAGCCTTACGCGCCTTACTGCGCGCAGAGGCATTTTCCCAATTTGACTTACCACGTGATACCGATGCCATAACTAACCCACCATTCACTTAGGAGTCTCCAAAAAGTATTGATGTGACATCTGAGAGGCATGAATCCCATGACTCTTCTAAACGACCATCAAAGCGGTAATCAAGAACGACTGAGCCGTCCTTAGTTTCTAGCACAAAGCCACCCAAGCCATCAACATCGTTTCCGAAGTCAAAGCCTGAACTGGCCTTTTCCAATGCTGGTCGGTCAATACCAACCGGACGTAGGATCATGCCCTTTTCCGCTTCATCTTTAGCTTGAGAGACAAGTGCTTTGATTAGCCCTGCCCGACCCTTCATACTAGACGAACCAACTTTGTCACGAACTGCTGCCCATGTAGCATCCAACTCTTCTCGCCTAGCGATAAGTTGGGCCTTTTGGTTAGCCTGCCGTGCACTTGCAACGGTTTCAGTCTTAATCTGGGCGCTATCTCGCAAAGCACGAGCATTGATATCCTCGCTGTGCGAATTTGCCTCAGCCTTTGCTTCTTTGAGAATTCCCTTGGCTTCTGTTTTGGCTGCGTCGGTGATACCCTTCGCCTCCTTTTTCGCCGCAGTGGCGATTTCGCTTGCCAACGCTTCTAGCGTCATTTTAGTTCATCCTCCTCCAATTCTCCTATTACGATTTACTCACAACAAGAACATTGCAAGGAATCCGAACAACACAACGGTTTCAGGTAGCACAGTAAACAGTAGACCAGTACCGAATTTTGAACTGTCTTCTGCAATCATTCCGACTGCTGCAGCCCCAATTGGTCCTTGTCCAAGACCTGTTCCAATTCCACAACCTGCAAGTGCGATACCCGCACCTAACTTCGCCATTGTGTCCTTCTCTGCTATTTCGTCAGCGCTTTGTGCACTGGCTACTCCAGCAATCAAGCTAATGCTCATCAAAATAAGCATTAAACGCATTCCTCTTACCATATTCATTTTCATATTTCTTTCCTCCATTTTTTCCATGCTTTGCATAGGAATCTGATATATTATTGCTCAACCTCCACAGTTCGAGCTGTAAACCCAAATGGTGAGAACTTCTCACCTAGAACCTCATAGAATTGTTTCATCCACTCAACCAAGTGAAGTCGAGCAGCGTGGATGTTAGGACTGACAACACCTAGTAACCAAGCGAAGCACTGAACAACCAACCAACCAAAGAATAAGACAATCAGTAGGAAAATATTGCTACCCACTCCAAATGCGAAACCAAGTCCGCCTGAAATAACAAATCCTGCTAATAATTGCAACTTGAAACTAAGTTGCGGGACGTCTACTTTGAGAATCTTAAGAACAAATGGCAGAATCATTGGCAACAGAATTGCTGCGAGAATAAAGCCACTCACATGATGATGAGATAAATCGCTAATCAGCCCGACTATGCCTGTACCATGACCATCTTCCATGTGTCCGTAAATCAGATGATTTCCAGTCTCAGCGATTTTAACACCAACGATACCTACTGCGAATAGTCGCACATAGGATACTACCGTTGACATCATACCAATTCCCTCAATTGGACCCAACATCGCTGCGATAGCAGGTGGCATGCCATGGTATTTGTATGAAGCATAAATCAACATCAATACCCCAACACCAGCAATGATTCCACCAATGAGTTGCATTTGAGAAAGGAAGTCAAGATAACCTTGACCATGATCTCCCTTAAGCCCAAGAAACGCGTATGCAAAGAGGAACCCACCCACAAGAATTGCAATCCAAGAGCCTTTGTCAAAGAAGGCAACTGCAGGTCCAACATTACCGTGTGAGTCACCGTAAATCCATGAATCTCTGAATCCGATTGCTAATCCTAGCAAGGTGTGGAAAACACCCATGTAAATAGTTAGCAGAATTAGATCTTCAAGATTACCACCAACAGACGCCATTGTGACTCGGTGGAACGGGTAGGAAAATGCTGCACCAAAAGGAAGTCCGTGATCAATACCAGCGAAAGCGAAGATGCTCAACTCATCGGTTGACCAGTGGAACGCACCGCCATTTGGATAGAATATAGTTGGCCATGTTGCCCAAGCAGGAGCCTCGGATGCGGTCCAGTGCCAATGCCCATGTGCCACCTCGCACGCGTGGGCGCCAACAATTGTTTCAATGTCACAACCACCATGAGGTAATATCTCAAATCCTGCAAACTCACCATACAGATAACCAAAGAATACGGTGGCTAATCCGATGTAAGCTAGGAACTTAGCCGCTAGCATCATGGTTTCATCATGGCCTTTTGCCCTGTAAAGTGCGTAACCAACACCCATTGTCATAAATCCGTACGCCATATCTCCAAGCATCAAACCGAAGAAAAGAGGGTAGGTGAAGAACATGAATAATGTCGGGTCAACTTTTCCGTATGATGGTCGACCCATCAAATCAGTAATCAATTCCATTGGCTTGCTTGTATGACGGTCTGCAAACTTAATTGGAGGCATCTCTAATTCAGGACTATGATGTCCATGGCCACCACCACCAGGTGTAATCTTGAATGCCTCGGTTTCTACATAGAGGCAGGTTTCTGAAAGAGATGCTTTCACTTCATCGCTTCGTGATGTTTCTATCCATCCATCAAGTACGAAAGTGTGCTCGCTAGTAGCGACCTTTACTGGTCCGAGGGCAATTGCCATGTCCCTCTCAAGGAGTTCAATACCACCTTGCAAAGATGCCCCGTTGTTATCGCCCCAACTATCTAACTCTGATTTGAGGCCATCCATCTCATTTGAGAGGGTTTTACTTTGTGCTGCTAACTCAGAAAGTCTTGCACCAATGTCACCTTCTCCTGCTGGAATAGAAACCGAAGAGAAATCTGCATCATCAAGTGCTGATTGAACAGCGGATGCGTTCTCATTTCTGCAGAATACTGCTACAACTTTTTTCTTGTCGCCGCCAATGATTGCAATTCCATCACCCGCTGCTTTTTTGGTTGCGGCTACACTACTAACATTGCCAACAAATACAGTGACACCTTCGTACCCCGAAAGCAAATCAAGATCAATTCCTATTGGCTTAAGAGTTTCAAGTGCCGCGGATTCTTCAGCGATTGCTCCTTGTTCAGCCTCAATAGCATCTATCCGATCGGATGAAGTTAACATCTCATCAACCAGAGATGGCAAATCAGCAGCCATCTTCAAGCGAATCGGTGAGGCTTCAAGAGGAACTTTGATGTCATTTGTAGTAATTTGTGAGATGACGCTACGATATCGGTTTAGGTTACGTCCAATTTCCTCAGAAGAAGAATTTGGTTTTCCTAACTTAATGCCCTCTTCATCACCTGAATAATCGATGATGTGAATGGCTTTCAAAGCGGCAAGTGCTTCAATGGCATTATCGAGTTCGGGGAGTATGCCAGCGGCAGTTAGCCGAGACATCCCTTGAGTCGTTAATTTACCCATATCTACAACTCCAAAAACTCATTTTAATTACTCAGCAGTAAAATTATCCAGAACTGAATTAATTGCCGCAGAACGGTTCTTTTCACTTTGGCTTCGGATCGTATCAAGGTCTTTCTCACCTTTTGCACGAACTTTGTCAGCCTCTTTGTTGGCTGCAGTGTGTGCATCATCAAGAATCCCTTGTGCGGATGCCTCTGCATCCTTCTTTCCATTTGTAATTGCTTCAGCAGCATCAGCACGAGACTTACTAACAATACCACTAGCATCATTTTGAGCCTTGACAAGTTTCTGATTAGCCTTTTTCTCAGCATCCTTTATTGAACGAAGAACTTCCTCACGAGACATAGAACCACCCCTTGGGTGGATGGGCCACAGATGACCGGTTTATGAGTGTAACGACCCATAAACAAAACGATTCTTCACGGTTCCTCAACAACCCATAAAATTAGTTACCAATCATGCGAGGAAATAGGGAGCAAAAATCAGTACATATTCACCTGTCTTGGAAAGCATTTTAGCCAACTACCAGCCATCCGACGCGTTGAAACACAAAACCCCTGACCCAAGGTATGGGGATAGCCATGGACAGCGAGCATATCGGCGACTCCGATTGGTCTGAATTGCAGGCGAATTTAGAAGCAACTATCCCTGTATATGACCGCATAAATCGCTTTGCCACACTCGGTCAAGACCAACGCTGGCGCAAAGGAGTGAGGGCACAAATCCCAGCCGGCAGCACAGTCTTGGAAGTTGGTTGTGGGCCGGGAACTTTCGCCGAGCGAATTGTCGCTTGCGAAGTCACTTGTTTAGACCCGATACCAGCGATGTTAGATGTAGCACGTAACCGAGTCAATGACTCTCGGGCTGCGCGCGGGGAAGGACCCGCCAACTTCATTGAAGGCACAGCAGAAGAAATCCCACTTTCCGACAACGCATTTGATGTAGTCTGTTGTCTATTTTCATTCAGAGATTTTCAAGATAAGCGTAAGGGGTTAGAAGAAATCCTCAGGGTCTTGAAACCTGGTGGGAAACTGATAATCTGTGATGCTGGAAAAGCAAATTTCCTACATGGGTGGTTTGGTTGGCTGTGGATGAAACTGTGGGTCGGAACCTACGCTCGTCTAGTCTGTAAACAAAATGAACACCCTTGGAAATGGCTAACCAAGACCTATGTTCACTTTGGCACCACTCGTCAATACAAACGGATGATGCGAGAAGTTGGATTTGCTCCAGTGAAGGGTAGACTTTTGTTCCCAGGGATGGCAGTGCGTTTTATCGCTGAAAAACCTGAGTAATCCAATGGCTGCTAACCTTATCTAACTGCTTTAGATGATAATCAGTGGGCGGCGGCAGTCAACTGCTCGACGCAATCCATTTGTGCCTAACAATCTCATGGCAACTTCCGTTGAAAAATCATTACGACAGAAGGTCCAGAATAGATTTTTTGAGCGACGAGAAATTCGTAATTGCTTTGCCATCGTTTTCTTCAAAATATTGTCATAATCAGATAATGAACTGCCACCAATTTTGTTATCATATATTGCTTCTGCAGCATATTTTCCTGAAATTATTGCTTGCCCGATGCCACCTCCATTTGATGGCATTACCAAACCAGCTGCATCACCGACTGACAGAACATTATCATTCACTGCTGATTTCACCATTCCACCGAGTGGAATCCAGCCACCTCCGTAAGAGTGTATGGTTAATCCAAGACCATCACAGAATTTGTCTAATCGCTGTTTCAGTGGTACATCAAGGTGATTATATCGTACGCCAATCCCAACATTTGCGATATCTCCTTTCGGAATTATCCATGCATATCCACCCGGTGCCACACTACCCATGAAAATATCAAATGAATCTGAATCATGACCAGTCACTTGACAGTAGATTGTAGGTAACTGGCCATCTGGTCTATCTTCGCTACCTCGCAAGCGTCCAACATGTGCCAAAGCACCTGAAGCATCTATCACATAATCAGCAGTAAATGAACCGTTGTTTGTACGGTACACTTCTCGATTCAACTTCCTTTGATTTTGCACCTTTCTTAACTCTGTAGCAGTCCTGATTTCAGCCCCCATCGAAACTGCTCTATCAGCGAGGTGTCCGTCAAATTGAAGACGATGCGCCCCATAACAATCAAGCTCAAACCCATATTCCTTCATTGATGGTGTGTAAACCCTCATCCACTCAAGGTACTGGCCCAACACATGGTCAGGGAAATCCCAATATTCCTCAAGCCAGGGGTCTTTTTTGATTGCAGGAAATGCATCACTCATCTCACCCCATGCCGGGACACACTCTCCACACTGAGCTGGATTACCCACCGTTTGTCGACGCTCAATCACTAACACGTCCATGCCTAATTCTGCCAACCTGTTTGCCGCGGTTGATCCGCCTGGACCTGACCCGACCACAAGCACCTCTCGATGTTCTGGTTCTGAACCCTTACTCATGTCGGTCCATCACCTGTTTTGTTAGCCACTCTAGGGCGTCCCTTGCTTCACATTTTGGAAACTGAAGAAGGGCATCAATAGCCCGTTCAAGATGATTATTCGTAAGAGTCTGTGCATAACCAAAACTCCCTGCGCGATTTAGCAGTTCAGTTAATTCATCCCACAATCCATCATGAAATCCAGAGATGACATCGGCTAATCTTCGGCGGTCGTCACCGTGTGAAAGGGTCAATGAATGGATTAATGGGAGCGTCATTTTTCCTTCGATTACATCTGTACCACGAGGTTTTCCCATTCGCTCATCGCCTTCAAGGTCGAGCAAATCATCAACAATTTGGAAGGCAAGGCCTAATTCTAGCCCAAATTGACCTAAGATATCTGCTAATTCAGGACTAGAGCCGGCAACTAAAGCGGCTGCAGTACATCCGGCTGCAAATGGACCTGCAGTTTTGCCAGAAATAATCTCATAGTAATCTTCAGGAGTCGTTGCTAAGTTACCTACATGACGAAGTTGCATCAATTCTGCGGAAGCAATTTGTGCGCAGTAACCTGATATTAGCCGAACTATTTGTTCCTCATACCTACCCCCAAGCCCAAAACCTTCAACGAAAAGATAGTCTCCAGCTATTAGCGCTCTAGCAGTATCATAGCGCTCATGCAATGTTGGTACATTGCGCCGAAACTTTGCCCCGTCATTGATATCATCATGAACAAGAGTTGCAGTGTGAATCATCTCAAAAGCAAGTGCTAGTGGCATTGCTTCACTCTCATCCTTCCCGCCTGCTAATTGATAGGAAAGTAGGAGCAAGATTGGCCGCCACCGTTTCCCACCAGCCATCAGAACTTCTCTTGCAAGTGCCATTATTTCGGCATTTTCACCTTTACTAGCATTCTCAACATGAGCGAGTAAAGCAGATTCAAACCTATCACGAACATCCTCAATAAATGCGATGTGATTCTCTGCTGATTGCATTCGACTCATCCATTGCACAAGGGTCGGATATATCAACAGGTGGCTGAGGGGAACCGATACAGGAAGTGCGATAATGAGCGAGGATGAGCCACTGTTGATTGCTCGCGCTCCTACCGATTCAGCTGACCTTCTCGGTGCTTTTGCAGGATTAGATAATATTGAAATTGAATTCACAGAAGTATCAACAAACTCCCTTGATGAAGGCTTTGAGAAATTACAAAATGGTGAGACTGACCTCTTATTAGCCGCCGCAAATGACGTCTCTGAATTAGGCGAATTAGAACAAGGATTGATGATAGTAGGAGCACTACCACTACGTGACTGGAATTATGTTCTAGTAAGTGAAGACCGCCCCAATCACCTTCCTAAGAATGCAATTGTCTTGAGTCAAAACCAACTGGTACGTAGGCAACTCCGAAGATTCCGACCTGATGCAAGGGTTCGCTCGCCAAAAGCCCACCTTGGAATCACTGAAACAGAAAAACCAGAATCACTAGATTACGATGATATCTACTCATTCGTTAATTGGGCCGAAGAATTACGCCAATCTGAAGATATTGACGGTTATGTAATCCCACGCCACATCCATCGTTTAGCTGGTTTCAAAACTCGGCGCCACGCACTTACGCAAGATGCTGCCGAAGACGAATTATTCCGATTTCTACCACTACCTCACGCTGGAACTATCATTATCATTGGTAGAACAGGATTTCCTCGAAATAAAATATCAGCCATGCTTGACCATGAAGCAGAGACTTCGTGGCAAGTAAATGAAATACTTCTGAAAAATATGAATTCTGATATTAAGAATAAAGTCGGTATTCTAGCAAGACATAGACAACCAGGAACTCTGATTCGCGAAGCAGAACGAAAGCGAGATCTATTGACTCGGAATGTGCTCGTTGACCCCGAAGGAGAACTCACTACTGATGAAGTGAAAGTTGATATTCAAATTGAACTTGTAAGCCACAGGGGAAACTCCACCATCAGCATGCAAAGAATAGCAGATTTGCAAGACACTACGGTAGTCACAAATTTCCTCTCCGATGAGTGGTCAAATTTAGTAAAACTTGGAACCCGTGATGGGAAATTCCTTGACCTCTAAAACTGTAATCCAAGACACTTTTGTGATTATGTGGAAAATCACATCTTAGAACTATCTCGGTTTCTACCATTAGCCACCACAACCGACACTTTCGCGCACTCATCAAGCGCAACATAGATGTTTGGAACGTGAAGACTACACCGTAGGTGAACGGGGTTTGGCCATCAACACAAAGTTGCTGAATTCGCTTTTTCAGGCGAAACTCGCAGAGTTAAGGGACCTTGCTGTGGAAAATAACCTCCCAAAAACCGGCAATGTTGAACAACTGCGGGCAAAATTGATTGCAACACTAGTTTTGAACCAATTTGACTTCACTGATTCGGGCATCAACAAGATGCAAAATAAGGAGTTGACTGAAATTCTCGGACTCTTTGGAGTAAAGAAATCTGGTCCGAAAAAAGCAAAGATGCGTCGTCTTTGGCTTCACCTAAATGGGGACCCGAAAAAACTCAATGTTTCAACCATTGGTGATATGACACGCGAAGAGTTACATGCACTTTGCGTTACATTTGATTTACCACGCTCTGGAAACAAGAATGTCCTGATGGGAAGAGTTGCCGGAGTGCTGTCATCTGAAGAGAAATCTTGGGGCAGGGTGAAGAAAAGTTTGCGAACTGGTCAGAAGACCATTGACGCAGGTGTTGAGGTTGAGTTAGATGTTGAAACAGACGACTCAGAGCCAGTCACACCCGTTGAAGTGATTGAAATCCCTGAGCCTGTTGAATTACCTCCTGAATTAGATGAAGAAATATTAGACGCACCGACACCAACACCAGTCACCTTAGATGAAGGAGCAGGTGAGGCATTAGTACGTCTTGAATCACGTAAAGCTGAACTCACTAGTCATCTAAGAGAATTCTTGTTAATAGGGAGAGAACAGGATGAGGACGATGTTTCCGCATTCATTGAAGATTTAGGTCGCTTAGGATTTGGAATTGAGCACGAAGTTGTGCGAGGGCAAATTTTGGATGAATTGCAACAGATGATTCAATTGAAGCAACAGGAAGATTCTGCTCGCTCTGCATTGCCCGGTTCTTGGCGTGAAAAACAAGCACTTCGCCAGTTAGAAGATGCCCGCCCTAAATTACTTGACAAATTAGATGAAATCCTTGAAAGGCGAGGTGGTGAAATCGCTTCTGCTAGAGTTGATTTTGAAAATGCCGCACTAGATGTTGGTCTAGATTTGGAATTGGCTGCGATTAGTGGCAGAGTACATGGTTTGTTTGACCTGCAAGTATCACTACGTGCTAGTGAAGAAGAACTTGATCCAGTTACTGCAAGACGTCACCGAGCGATGGAGACGCTCTATCAACGAAGCCACGACCTTAGTGATGAGGCAATGGCTCAACTTGGAAAGATTGAGACACAGATGGAAGCGTTTGAACGAGTTGTTGAAACGATTGTTCGTCGCTCTGAAGGTGAATTTGGACCTACCGAACATGCACTTCTTGTTCGATTCCTTGAACGCAGGGGCTGGGACCCAAATCAACCAGAGGTTCGACCAAGATTGTTAGCCGCAGCAGGTATTTTAGCCGCTGAAATGGGGTACGTTGACGCTGCTGATATTCCATCTCTACCGACTTCAATTTCCCTAGATGCGGAAAAGGTATCCGATGTTGTTGATTCAATGAGAGATATTCTCACAGAGATGGGAAGAGCCCCTCCAACTATTGAATCTGCAACTTCCGTTGAAAGTAATGAAGAATTAGAATCTAATAGAGTAAAGTCAAAACTTGACGCTGCAGATGCATTACTTCGTAAACTAAACCGCGGTGAAAATTGAATATCATTTTCATTGTCGGGAATAGAAAGTTTGCAGAATCTGGGCAACGCTTTCGATATCCCGAATTCCTCTTGAAATCATATCCATCAAAATCTTCTCTCGCTGCCTAACATGAGCCTCAAAATCAGCTGGGCGACAACCAACTGCGGTGCAAATCAATTCCCTCAATTTACTTGGTACCCCTGTTTGAGTTGTAGTATCTGTAGCCGGATCATACTTCCAAATTGGATTGAGGCGAGGTCTGTCGCCTTCCATTCCAGCGATTTCAGCGATTTCCATAATTCGACGTATCTGCTTACCATCTTTGTTAATTCGGCTTTGTACAATAATCAAATCAAGCCCACTCATCATGATTGACGGAACACTCATCGGTGGGCTAGTCATCCTCGTTACAGTTTCCATTGCCGTATTTGCGTGAAGGCTACCAAATGAACCGTCGTGACCAGTATTCATTGCAGTCAATAGAGTAGATGCCTCTGGGCCTCTTACTTCACCGACAATAATTCGGTCAGGTCGCATACGCAGGCTTGACCTCAAGCAATCATCCATATCGACTTCGCTAGTGCCATCAGGACGCTCAGACCGAGTCTCCATACGCAACCAATGGTCGTGGAATAATTGTAATTCTGCGGTATCTTCAACAGTCAACAATCTCTTATCCCAAGGGATGAACATGCCAAGGCAATTTAGAGTGGTTGTTTTTCCTGAACCTGTACCACCCGAAATAATGAAGTTAGCAGGTCGAGAGCCGAGTCCATCAACCCAGCACCACATAGTAGCAGCAAGGGAAACATCAATCGTACCAAATTGAATCAAATCAATGATTGTAATTGGATCGGCTCGGAATTTTCGAATGGTTAGAGTAGGTCCGTCTGGGGAAACCGGTGGAATAACTCCATTCACTCTGCTTCCATCGGGTAATCTCCCATCAAATAAGGGCACTTTCCCCGGCCCATCACCTAGTGGGACGTTGGTAAACGCAGCAATATTTGCCGCAATCTTCAATCCTTCATCATCTTCAATCCAAATATTCGTTCGGCACATACCATGCTCACGGTGAGCCACTTTCACACATTGTTGCCCACCATTGTACATCACTTCCTCAAGTAAATCATCTTCTAAAAGTGGTTTCAGAGCACCGTAGGGATTTGCCGGAGTATTTCCATCAACATGATACATTGGGCTTGGGTGATTACGCTCCATGTAAATCGTAACGTTGTCATATCTTGCCATGATGTCTTCACTCATTTTTTCACTTCCATTTTCAACCAAACAATGATGATACCAAATACGACCCCATGTAAATAATTTGAGATAGCAATGCCCATGGTGCAATCCACCAAACAGATGAACTTAGTGATTTACCCAACATCACCCCTGATACCATTACTGAAAATGCTGACCCAGCTGTAAAATAAAGGAGCATTGAAGGATGGAAAAGACCCATCGGTATACCCGATTCAGGGCCTGCAAAAAGGCCAAACATGAATCCAATTGTTGATGGGAGTAATGCCGCCATTAGAATCTGAAGAGTTAACGCATGGCCTTTCAAATCTAGAGTTCTCTTACTGCGTAATCGCATTAATCGATCATACTCAAGACTCATTGAGAAGGTCACATCTGCTAATGGCGCTTCATTTTCGTCGGCTGTTTGTAGCAGATTAAAAGCCCTTTGAACCGTTGAAGAGCGGGTGTCAAGTGCAAATTCAGAAATCGCCGCATCAAATGTAGTCACCTGGCTACGCGCTATTGCTTTTCGTAACATGTGACCTAGCAAATCATCTCTTTGATTAGCCATTGATGTAATCGCTTGTTGTAACCCAAGACCTGCCCCAAGAGAAGTGGATATCCCTTCAAGAAGTTCAGGCAAACCCGATTCTATTTTCTTCAATCTCCTACTCTCTAACATAAATGGTAAGCCACCACCCATTGAAATGATTGTAAGTGGAACAAATATGGACATAAGAACCGAATCAGTTACCATATCAAGGAGGCCTGGTATTCCAATTGCCATTTTCACACCCCCGGGTCCTTCGCTTTAGCACCAAATAACATGAATACAAGTAAGACAATTGTAACTAGTAAACCACCTTTGTAAGCAAACATCATCCTGTCAACAGGAGGTATAGTAACCCCTGGAACGCCTTGCAAACCACCCAATAAGAAAGGTGAAATTGCTAAAAGTCCGAGAATCAGCGGGGCTAGAAACCCAAGAATAAGTGCCTTCTCAGGAAGACCTGACAAATCTTCAATATAACGCTTCAATCGGTCTGTTCGGTTCTCTTCCGCCCTTGAGGCTTGTTGCTCAAGAGAAGCTACCAAATCTGTGTTTGAGACCACATTGTTCAACATTGATGTAAGTAAACGTTGGTAATCAGCACTTCTTGATGATTTTATGAGACGACGTAATTCGTCCTCTAACCGCTGTCCTGAATTAACACCTGATAATGCCTTAGAAAAATCCGACGAGATGACTCCATAACCACCTTTGGCGATATGAGTCATTGATGCCTCAAGCCCAACTCCTGCCCCAATTAGTACTTGAATACCCCTAAGTGCATAGATGAGGTTGATTTCCTCTTCTTGAGCGCCCATACGACCCATTACTCCTTCAGACTACATCCTCTATGAGTAAAAACTCAAATTCATTGCTGCCACTATTGTAACGAACACGAGCAAAGCAGACTTTGATTTCCTGTTCTTCAAATGGATCAATGAACCAGCATGTTCCAGAGCGAAATATTGTTTGGGCCTTTAGATAAGTGGGGAGGTCTATTCTACCAGTCAATGTAAATTCCATGCTCTCAGATCCTTGGTCGATTAAATCATCGCCTTCACCATCGCGAGCGATTTCACGTTGAAATCTACGCCTAATTTCAATCCCCACAGCGCAACCATCTAATTGCAACCAATCACCGTCTAAAGAGCGAATGAAACAGGAAAGACCACCCGACATCTGAGTTCCCTCAAGTGGGGACACGCGCCGGACTCTAATTGAAGGTAGCGCGTAACTACCTCAATTTGAGTCAATGTGGCCAAGGAATCCGAATGATTGCTCAAAAACCAATCCATCCTCCATTAGTAGGTCAACTGTTGCTTCCCCAACACTTCTCGATATCCCTTTTGATGCCAAATCATTCATGATTGCGTCGTAAGGCACCCCATCTCCTGGATTGTTGGCTAACAAGTATTCTGAAATCCATTCTTTAATTTGTTCAGTAGAGGTTTCCGAATCATCATTTGATTCATCCTTTGAGGAGTCTGCTTGTAGAGAAATTGTAGAAAGATTGCCTTCTGAATAATCAAGAGCCCTCAATACACCAACCATGTATACATCTGGATCAATGTTAGAATAATGCCCTCTACCAGTAATTAATCCAGAAATAAGGTCATCCGCAATTCCTACCTTGCGATATACATCCGCGGATGGTTCCAAATCACCACTTTTTTGGAAGAAATCAATGCGACGAAGGGTTGCATCTGCAGTTTCAACTAGCCAATTAGCATACCCTTCTCCATCAATCGTGGTAAATTCCTCTAATCTCATCCCAGTGAAAACACCGCCGTCATCGGTTTGGTAAGGGCTGGCTTTACCTATTGCGAGAAGTAAAATTGGTTCCTCATTCTGGTCAAATTTTGCGACTAATTCCTCTACTTGGGCATGAATTTCTGGTTGAAACGAACCTACGTTGAACATGTGAAGTCCAGTTGGGTCTCTAATTGAGCCACGGTAATTTGCTCCACTATCGCCGTCTCTACGTTCCATGCGCTCAAGCAATCCAGCCACCATCATTCGGTTCACTTTAGCTCCCAGTTTAGTAATCACAAAAGTGGGGTCATATTCTCCAGAACCTTGTTCTATGAGATCTGATTCAAAGTATTCTCTAGCAAACAATCGAATTGCTGGCTGACGTGTGAAGCGCTTCAAACAGCCACCCCCCACTTTGCTCTAACTGCTTTAGATTGATCTGCAGGAGCAGTGCTTGACACCTCTAATTCCTCGGCAAGGAACATCGCCCCTTGCTCGTCAACTAAGCAACGACCTCGTGCTGTTACAGACCTACCAAGAAGGTCTGCACGTAAGCCATCTACGAAGGTCTCTGCACCAAAATCATCTATTTGAGAAGTTACTTGGTCAATGTCTTTACCAAGATATGCTTCAGTTGATACCCCATTCAAGAGTATCGAAGCACTCTGAGCACCATCATCAATCACCATCCTTAGGCGCATATCTTTGACACCCTCAACAGCCCCGTGGTCATTACAAGCATGATCCCTAAGGACTCGGCGACATTCTGGACAACGGTGAATAATTCCACTATCTGACCGTACAGATACGATGCAACCTTCAGTTTCAACTCCATTAACCGAGCCTCCGTTTACAAGAGCACCTAAATCATGCTTCACCCAGTGGTCGGAAGCATCTATTGCATCCCAGGGTGGACTGCCCAATATCTCTACTTGATCTGCTTGGTCAATGGTGATGTCAGGTGTCCCTTGCCACGACCTGACCCTCACTCCACTAACAGAAACAAACACCGGTAATTTTTCGGCATCAATTGGCAATTTATCCCAAGCTGTCATTCGACATCTACCGGTTGGGTCAATGATTTCCCCACCCCAAAGTGTCTTCTCTTCCCCATCTGAATTAGTGAAGTTTCTTTCTTTCCATTCAATCACTTGAGCAACTACTGAAACATCCCGTGAACCGTCTGTAAGTTTTGAGATATCTAATCTTGAGGCACCCTCCAGTTCGTTCGCGTCAGCGAAGTTACTATCGTGGAATACCTCAACCTTTGTTCGGTCACCAATATTCAGTTCAGGAGTATCTCGGAAGCGTCTGATAGAAGCCCCTTCAATGCGAATTAGAGTTCCCACTTCATGGTCAAATTCTGACCAACTGACAAAACCAATTGCACCTGAAGAATCGGCTACTTTGCCTTTGATAATATCCAAATCTCCGCTACCATCTTTTTTACTAATTGTCTGTGCATTAACTGCCATTAAACGACCAACTACGGTAACAAAACCATCTCTTTTCCCCGCTTCTTCAATGGTTATTGGGTCACTAGTTGCTAACGAGACCGCAGGCCCGCCCTCTTCAAGAACAACTATTCTGCTACTACGATTGATGTTGATTGATTTCTTTCCTTTCCATTCATTTACACTAACACCTTCCATGCGAACTACTGAACCTGGAGCCATGTTTTCGGCATGCTCACCCCAATCTTTGAAATCCCAACGCTCAGATTGTCCTGACTCTCCATATGGGGTGTCCTCAATCCAGCCGAACGCAATTTGTTTTTCTTCACCACGTACAGTTTGTATTCTCGAAACATACGTAACTACTTTGACATCGATGGTAACATTACTATCTTCGCTACCTAATTCAGCAAACCGATCGACCTTTTTCGTCTCTCTGTAAGCTGTTCTAGCCGCACTTTGTACCTTTTCTTCACTAACTTCAAAGCGTCTCAGAACAGAACGGAAAGAATCCTTGGGTGGAAGTAAAAAATCTTTGAGATATTTCTCAAATTCTTCTCGCACTTTTTCTGGGTCGGCATCCTTTGCCTGCTCCAGTACTCTCTTTACATAATCATCTATTTCATCTGCGGTCATAAGCAATTCCTCTTGCAATTGGAAACTCAAGAGTGCTTGAGTAACCCAACCGCTTCAGACAACTCCGAACGCGCACGTCTCCGTGTATATGCATTCGAGGCAACAGTCTGGCGTGCGGGTTGGGTAAGACTCTGCACTCCATCACCTCCGGGAGTCACCACCGATACCCGACGGTTCATAATAGATTGCTTCTAAATTAGGTAATGTTAGTGCATGGACTTAGAAGCAGGCACCGGTTGCCTCAAACCAATGGGTGAATGGGGCGAATTCGTTTTTGACGGACAAAAAGTAGCCCCCGGTCACCGTTTGGAGACCGCCTTATCTGTTGGGAAAGACCCTATGGGTCAAAGTGCAGATATTCCTGTACAAATTCTTCATGGGGCAGAAAAAGGGCCTACAATTGCAGTAACTGCTGCAATCCATGGTGATGAATTAAACGGTACTGGAATTATACATCACCTAGTGTATGGTGACGACCACATCCCCGGCACACACGATGACCACATTGATCCAACTCAATTATCAGGCACATTGATTCTTGTTCCAGTTGTAAATGTTGAAGGAATGATGATGGGAACGCGCACAACACCCGATGGCCGTGACCTAAATCGCCTATTCCCTGGCTCAGAATCAGGAAACCAATCTCGCCGCCTCGCCCATGCACTTTTCACCAAGGTAGTCAAACAATCTGACTATCTGATTGACTTGCATACAGCACCAATCACTCGCATGAATGTCCCACAAATCAGAGCCGACTTAGATAATGCGAAATGCAAAAAGATTGCTCGTGCCTTCGGAACCAAAGTCATCATGAATTCAAAGGGCCCTAAAGGTAGCATCCGTCGTGAAGCCACCAAGGCTGGAATCCCTACAATCCTACTGGAAAGTGGTACATCTCACCGATTTGAACCCGCTGCCTTGGAGAGCGGGGTCTTAGGAATTCTCAATGTCCTGTCTCATCTTGATATGCTAAAACGTGACATCGTTAAGCCAAATTGGAGAATCATAGTGCGCAAATTCCGCTGGGTTCGCGCCCCTGTCGGTGGTATCTTGCATACCTTGGTAGCAGGAGGTTCAACAGTCAAGGAGGGGGAATCAATTGCCTATGTCACAGACCCATTCGGAGCTCGTGTCGATGATGTGATCAGCCCAGTCAATGGTTATGTTGTAGGCCTCGCGACCACGCCTTTGGTCCGCCCGGGAGACCCGATTGCAAACATTGTATTTGTCAGAGAAAAAAAGATACAAGAAATTCTTGAAAAGGAAGGCGATGGAAAAGTATCTCATATCACACATGATGAAGACGTTGCGGAACAAGATATTGACGATGAAGATGGCTCAACGCTTGACGAAACTGAAATTTCTACATAATTTTTGACAAAACATTCAGATAGATGCGAATAACTAACACCCTAGTTTTTCTGTAAAATCAAAGTCATTGCTAAGGAAAAAAGTGCGATAGGCCGGACTTGAACCGGCGGCTTCCAGATCTTCAGTCTGGCACTCTCCCAGCTGAGTTACTATCGCTTGTACCTCGGCGACTGCGCTTCTCTCTTCAAGTCTTTTGGCCGAGCAAAATCACTCAATGCCATCAAGGACTTTGGCTTGAATCTCGTGAATTTGTTTCATCCCAATTTCAGCCAAGTCAACAAGTGCATTCAATTCTTCACGAGAATATGTTGATTCCTCGCCGGTAGATTGAACTTCAATGAAACGGCCGTCACTAGTCATTACAACATTCATGTCAACGTCTGCATTGCTATCAAGAATATAATCCAAATCAAGGTAAGTCTCACCATCAACAAGACCAACACTAACTGCTGCAATATCATTAGCAAGTATCGAACGCTCGTGTGCATTACGCGCATCTGAATCAAGTTCAGGTGCTTTCCAACCTGATTTTTTGTCCTCGTAAGTTGGGCGTAAATCCTTAGGTAATGAATCACCACTAGCAATTAATCTACGAATCCCTAACCTCAGAGCAATATTTGCTGCGGTAATTGAAGCACAACGAGTTCCTCCGTCTGCATTTAGAACATCACAGTCCACTGTCAGAGCAACTGGGCCAAGTGCCTCTAAGTCAATTGCCCCGCGAAGTGAGCGCGCAATGAGTCTCTCTATCTCGTAAGTGCGACCCTTAGCACCCCTTCTCTCTCTCTGAAAACGTGAGTCAGTTGAACCCGGTAACAGTGAGTATTCGGAGTGAATCCAACCACGGTCTGCATCTCTTGGAAACCAGCGTGGTAGCGAGTTCTGCTTCGTACAGCAGGCTAGCACAACAGTATCACCTTGCTTGTAAAGAACCGATGCCAAAGCATTCGGTGTGAAATCCAATGTAACTGAGATTTCTCGCATCTCATCATTGTCTCTTGAGATTTCAAGGTCGGTCTTCTTCAATTTCGCCATGGCCCGCCGACCTGCCCCTCTCTCTTAAGCGCGTTTGTAGCAGAATCGCTGTATTCTAGCGGCGGGCGTGTTTTGGCCTGAATGATTCCACTACTGTGGAGTCGGTCTCAATGTAAGGCCCGCCAATCAAATCAATACAGTAAGGAACCGCTGCAAATATTTCGTCAATAGTTTCGCGGATTGCCTTTGGCGCCCCTGGTAAATTAATGATTAACGCTTGACCGCGAATTCCAGCACTTTGGCGCGATAAAATCGCTGTTGGCACATATCTAAGTGAAATTGCCCGCATTTGTTCACCAAATCCCGGTAACATCCTACTGCACACCGCTTCAGTCGCTTCTGGTGTCACATCTCTTGGTGCTGGCCCTGTGCCACCTGTAGTGACAACAAGATTGCACCCCTGCACATCTATCAAATCAATGAGAGCAGACTCAATAGCCGCTTGCTCATCTTCAACAACAACAGAAATTGCATCCCATTCAGAAATTAAAGCCTCTTCAAAGAAGCCACGAATTGCCGGTCCACTTAGGTCCTCATACTCGCCACTACTAGCACGGTCTGATGAAGTGAGAATCCCTACTTGGATGAACTCACCAACATCTGCCATGGCAAGACCACACACCACCTACATATCAAGAACGCCCTAAGCCGTTATATCATCAATGAAGAATACAGAAACCAACTCAGATATTACCAGGAGGATTACCTACTGAATGCATAGTTCCTTCTTGTTGTGGCATTACACCAGGGGTTTGGTGCCCCTGTGCTAGAGCCATTTTTTGCTCAGGTGTTTTCAAAGTAAACCCTAAAATCAGGCCAATAAATGCAATAAATCCACCACAACAACAGCATGCACTGCCCCCAATGGTTCCTCCAAGCAATGCTAAGAGGCCATCTCCAAGTTGTTCAAGCCATGGATCGTCATAACTGACATATACTGTGACATTGGATTCGAATTCCAAGGTTCCTGCGTAGCAACCAAGGCAAGCACGGCCTACCTTGACGAAACCCTCACCGTGAAGAATATCTTCTTTGTTAAGTTGATCAGCCTCGCACCCATCAAACCCGTCTAATACCTCGTAGTAGAATTCACCTAGAGTGTAGTTTTCTCCTTCCGCATCCCAATCAGTGTTGACCTCTGGATGTTGGGTGATGGTGATATTGGTGTCATCACAGATATCCCATATCCCATTCTCGTCTTCGTCGATATACTCGCCCTTCACCCAGAATGATACCCCGAAATCTCCTTTTCCATCTTCGTCTACAATCTCAATGGTGCCCGATGTTGCGTTCTCAACGGAAAATTCGTAATCCGCCAATTCAGCAAGGTCTCCTGCGCCCTTGGCGGCGCCGCCGACCATCATTATCCCAGCAATCAAACACATGACTAGCCCTAAAGCCAACATGACCTTACCTGCAATATGCATCAATATGTTGGAATTATTATTCCTTAATTAACCTACCATATAGTTGAAACATTGGTAATAATAATTATTTTTCTTTTTCAGCAATCTCACTGAAGAATTGTTTTGCTTCATCCAAGCGCTCTTTTCGCTCGGTAATGTCAATTGATTTTTTCCTTGCAATTCCTCCAGTGGCAGCATCTAATTCCGACAACTCTTTTTCATCATCTTGACGGATTTCAGTAAGCCTTTTTTTGGCACTAACAAATTGTGAATCCGAAAGATCTCCTTTGTCATGAAGTTCTGTAAGGAGGTGAAGTTTTGCAATAAAATCTTCACGTTGTTTGTTTCTCCACATCTGGTTGGAAAAGAATAGTTGAGACAAAGTAGCAGCTAATGTACCAAACATACCAATTCCAACGAACAATAATATTGTAGCAACCACCCTTGCTCCAACGGAATGTGGGTAATATTCTCCATATCCAACCGTAGTAATCGTCTCAACTGCATACCAAATTGAATTATCAAAAGTCAGCACTAGTGTTGCCTCATTACAGTTGGGATCAGCAATACATTCGTCTTCATACTGAATCTCAAACATGAGAGTTAATAATGCACCTGCAAGGGTTAGCAGTGAAACGATAATGAATAAATGAGTTATGCGTTGTTGCACCGAAACTTCTCCACCTTCAGCAATATTTAGCATTCGCAAAATTGCTTGAATAGCTGGAACTAAGAGAAGAAATCTGAGCACCCCTGCTTCACCCAATCCAGGGATTGCGGTTCCTAAAAGTGGGAACAAGGCAATTATCTGCAAACAATTCCATTTCCACCATTCAATGCGATTTTCACTTTTGGAGTGTGAATCCGCAAGGATTGTGACAAAGTAACCAAGAAGAACAATATCAACGATTACTAAGAATGTCCATTCAGTTTGGTTGGTGTTTCGTAAATCGTTGATTGAATCATAAACTACGATACCAATTGCCAGCAAAGATGAGGTGAGAAAAATAATCTCCTGAGTATTGATGAGTGACTTAGTGAATGGTGTATACCACGCCTTCTTCTCACTCATGAGGTAGCGGCCTAGTAATAGAGGATATCACGATTGCCTTAGCAATGACAAGTAAGAACCGATTTTTCGGTGTGAATTTATTTCTTGGAGGGATGAATTATTCTTGATTTCAGAAGATGTCATCGTCATCATCATTATCCTCAAACATATCATCATTATCGTCCTTTGCCTTAGCACCTTTTGCCTTTGATTTAGCGGGTTTTTTAGCCGGTTTCTCTTTTGGTTTTTCAGCAGGTTTCGCCGCGGGTTTCGCCGCGGGTTTCTTACCTTTTTTGGATTTGCCTTCTGCTTCTTCCGCTGCTAAACGCTTCTTCTTTTCTTCTTCTTCTCTAGCAGCCAACTCTTCTGGGTCAAGACCTTGTTGTAACGCCAATTTTATTCTGCGTTCATCACGAGCTTGCTTCTCAAGTAGCCTGTGTTTTGAACGGTCATATTGCTGTAACATAAACATTGCATCGTGCTCAAGCAATGGAGAATCTGAAATCACTGTAACATCAAGCCAATCACCATCTTCTGCCAAAAATTCTGCTAACGGCTCAAACTTTAGATCGGATTTTTTGACTTGAGTATAATGCAAAGCATTGCCCATACGATGTTCAACTCCAGAAAAGTGGCAATAGAATGTTTTGCCACCTAATGTGTCGCGCACCATATCAAACAATTCCCCGTAATCTTCACTGGTTCTGAGTCGCCCGTGGCCGCGGGAATGGATGTGTGCCATATTGAGCACAGGAACTGTTCCTTCAACGTGATTGCTGACTTCCAAAACTTCCTCTAAAGTGCCCCATAATTCTTGTCGACCGCTGGTCTCAATACCAACCAATGCAGGAGTGTCATCATTCAACCAAGGGAATGCAATGTGCTGCTCCTCAAGTGATTTATCGCCCCATAATTCACCAACTCGCTCAACTACGCCAGCCATAATGTTAGCAACCTGTTCATTGGCATCTTTGCCCCTGCTAAAACCCATATAAGGCCCAACATGGAACACAATATGCCGCGCATTTATGACCTTAGCCGCTTGAATTGATGCTTCCATTTTTGCCAAGGTTCTGCTACGTTCTCGACGATCCCCTAGCAACTCCGCGTAGTAAGGGCCATGCAAGTTCATCTCAAATTTGGTTTTATGAGAAAGCACACCTGCTTGCCAGTACTGGTCAAAGTGTTTTGGTTGGACAGTTCTAACGGTTTGAATCTCCATTGTTTCAAGACCGAGAGTGGTGATATCATCCATACCTTCAACGATTGTTCTACCCTTACATGAAAGCGGAACACCCGCCGGACCTAGTTTTAGTGACATCCCATCATCCCTCCGACCTGCCGGCCGAATCGCTGTTCTTTGTTAATACTGTGTGCAGACAGGCTCTTTATGGCTAATAATTTACCAAAAAGTCCTCCGCCATTATTAGTTTGTGACCCGCCCTACTTGAACCAATTGATTAATCTTCAGAGAGATTTGAATCAACTTCACTTAAGGCAGAGTTGTTACGGTTTCGAATTACTAGGATTCCTCCGCCAATACCAATCACTAAAATTGCGATTGCTGCCAAAACGAGATAATTATCCTCTACTGGTGGTGGAGCTTCCTCCATTACCACTAATGTCTGGTCAACCGTTACATTTTGAATAACCTGAATATGGCCAGAAGACCACTTCACTCGCACTTCCTTCACTTGGGTTTCACTACCCAATCCAAAATGTACTACAGGGTCACCTGAACCAAGATAACCTGAACCAGCATAGGTTTGTTGTGAAATCACAATACCATTGGATAATTCAACCTCAACCAACATTCCAATCCCATAACTGTTTGACTGATTTCCTTGCAATGCAATTTTCAGCCAATGATTCCCAGTAATCTGTGCAGCATTATTCTCAAACAGTTGTAGTGGCCCATCAGAGTTAGCGACTATTATGTCAATATCACCATCGCCATCAAAATCAACCGTTGAAGCACCCATGCTCTTTTCATGGCCCCCTAAACCTGCTTCTAAGGTAATATCAGTTAACCATCCATTTCCATCGTTTCTGAACAGAGTATTTTCCTGAGTTGGAACATATGTGTTGATGCGGCCAGCAGTTGTGAACAGATCAAAATCACCATCAAGGTCGTAATCAAAAAAGTGGCAATCCCAGTTTACGGTGATTCTCTTGTCATCATTATTATGAAAATCACTATCTAATTCTCTTTCAAATGATTCACCATTTTGATTATACCAAATGAAATTGGGACCAAAATTTGTTTGACATAGGTCAAAATCCCCGTCACCATCAATGTCGGCTGCATGAGCTCCCATGCCAGTTCCTTGAAATAGCAACCCTGCTTTTTCCGTGACTAGATCAAATGTGCCATCACCATTATTTTCGTATAATGGGGAAATACCAAAGTCACTGGCAATAAAGAGGTCCTCCCAACCATCTTTATTGTAATCAAACCATAATGCAGCCCAAGTAACCCCTGTACCTGCTGGTGAAAGGACATTGCCATTACCAAGTACTACATTTCCACCCTGGGCACCATCAGGTGCATCATCCTGTGATTCATTTGATACCGCAGGTATAAAATCCTCGGTAGGGTTTAGTTCTTGACCAGAAATACGACCAGCTTCAATTGTCTGATCACTAAATTCGGGGACTCCATCATCGTTGGAATCTCCATCATTTCGATAGAGTATATTTGTCTCCGGCCACATCTCAAAATCCCTCTCATCAACAATTCCCGAATTTATAGAATACAAATCAAGGTCGCCATCGTGGTCATAATCGGCCCATACTCCGCCAGTAGAATGTCCTGGATTCCCGAGATTTGTAAGTGCAGTAACATCAGAAAATGTACCATCGCCATTGTTTGAAAACATGATATTTTCTTCGCCACCGGAATTAATTGCAGTCAATGAAAAATCTGCCACCCCAAATTTTGAGATGTAAAGGTCTACATCTCCATCTCCATCAAAATCTGCCCAACTTGCACCAATTGCTGTTGAATTGACTAATTTCACACCTGCAGATACTGAAACATCCACAAATTGGCCATCATCATTTCGCATCAAAAATGTTTGACCTGAGCGGTTCTCCTCTATTGCAGCATCAATCACCGACTGTTCTGTACCTTCTGCAAAACTTTCTTCGGTTTCCATCCCAAGTTGGTCAAAGCGAGCGGTGATGTACAGGTCTAAATCGCCATCCCCATCATAATCACCCCATGATGTCCCCGGGCCATAAGATGCCCAATTGGAAAGCGGTCCAGAAGAGAGATTGGAAAGACCCGTGATATTACTAACATCTGTGAACTCAACCCCTAGAGGATCAGAACCTGAACTCTGCACTGCTCCCCCAAGAGCAGGGGAAAATGCAGAAGCAAGTAAAACCAACAATACTAGAGTTGGTAAACTGCGACTACCACTTTG
>CBFHYB010000002.1:0-40097 GCA_965659915.1 Candidatus Thalassarchaeaceae archaeon | reverse complement strand
GAGTTGATGCGTTGGCATGATGATGATGGTGATGGGAAATGGTGGAATGATTCAAACAACAATTCTTTAGTTGATTCTGGAGAGATGGAGGCTAACAGTGAATACTCAATGGTCACCTATCATTCATACGCAAGTGGACAAGCCGAGGTGCGTCTTGGTTTTCCAACTCAGCGCGACGGAGATGGCATCCTTCTAGGAGTCTATAGAAGAAATATGAGAACGAATGTCATGGATCCGTTGGAGATAGAAATTGATTGGACTGCTTTTACCCCATCTGAGAATGCATCATGGCTTTCACCTTGTGCTGGGAATTCCACAATCCCTGCAAATGGCACCCTTTTCGTCAATTGTCGTGTTGAAGTCCCACCCGATGCCATACCCCAGTTACGACAAGAGCAAGTTAGGTTCCAGTTTGAATCAAATAATTCATCTTATGATTGGGCTTTACCTGTAATTGTTAATGTTGCATCAAATGGGCCAATCAACCTAGTTCCAAAACCAATTGATGGTAATGTGACTAATCAAACGTTGTACAGTGAAACTTGGTTACAAGGTGCTCAGAGATGGGGTTGGCGCTCAGAATCAGGAGATTGGAAATTCCTTACTTTTGATTGGCCTTACAATCTCTCAGGGAATGGTGCAATAGTGATAGATGTTGATTGGCCAGATAATATTTACACAGATGTTGATGTAATTTGGATGTCTGAAAATGGCCATCCATATTCGTTGGAAGATCCGGTTGCTTATGGTCAATACAACTTAGTTCCTGAGGTTTCATCTGAAAACAAGGATATTGGCTCAGGTAAATATCAGTGGGGAACTTCAACAGGAGGTAGCCATGAAATTTTGGTAGCTGATGCTACACCTGGTATGAAACAAATGATGCTTCATTCAATTCGTCATGGTGTAAACACCAATGATAACCCGCTGAATATTAGCGTAGGGCTGGTGAATGCAATCAATGGTTCACTATCCAAGGTAGTCAGTGATTGGGCTGATGCAAATGGAGAAGAAGTCATTACAATTGGAGCAACTTTGCCTCTAAATGTTTCATCCATTGAAGGATTTGGTTGGACTCGCCCTGTATTACTTCCATCTGAAACCGCTACACAAGATACAGCAGGAAGTTGGTCATCATCTGGATAT
This sequence comes from Candidatus Thalassarchaeaceae archaeon, assembly GCA_965659915.1. Taxonomy (GTDB): domain Archaea; phylum Thermoplasmatota; class Poseidoniia; order Poseidoniales; family Thalassarchaeaceae; genus MGIIb-Q1. The sequence goes on along the minus strand of CBFHYB010000002.1, from coordinate 38,951 downwards.
TCACATCAAATAGATGTCCAAAATGCTGAATTATTGAAGGTTGAAATTGATTCATTGTCTCCAAGAACCGATTTGGATTTGGCTCTTTATCGAGATAAAAACAACAACGGAATTATTGATTATGGCAGTGAGCAAATACAAACTAGTGGGAATTGGAATTCTGATGAAGAGATTCTCATTGAATCCCCCACTACAGGAACTTGGTGGGCAGTCGTGCATGGATTTGATGTACCAAATGGCACGGCTTCTTTTTGGTTAAAGGAAACAGTAATTGCAGGAGATTCTCTATCTATTGGAAATATTTCAACTCTCAATACTTCACAAATTAATTCTAGGTTTTCAAATGGTAGCAGTGCTCTTGGTGGCATGGTTCCAGTAAGTGCTTTTGATGTTAATATCAGTTATGAAATGCCTGAAATGGCAGGTAATTGGCAAGGTTTTCTTGTCGTAAATCTAGATTCAGGGGGTTCTATTCGCTTAAGTTATGATTACCAATTAGAGGAATTGGTTCCGATATTAGATTTCTTAACTCCTGTTAATTTGACGAGAACGAATCAATCAATTCCTCTTACTCTTGAAGCACATGATTTTGGCAGCGGCTTCAATCTATCTTCCTTAACTCTTGATACACAACCACAAGTTGATTGGATGAATGCGTCATTTACTCTTGAGGCAATTTCTGAAAGAGGCGGTGTATCTACTGATTATGCAGATTCTTGGGTCCATTGGAATACTGCAAATAATGAATCTCTTGGTTCACATTACCACGAATCAGGGGGCTTTGTAACTTTGGAGGTAGATGAGCATACTTCGACAGCAGATGGTACAGATCCCTCAGCACCATCTTGGGTTGTAAGCACCTCTCAAAATTCTAGTCAAAACAGATACTTAACCACTGGTAGCGATAATGGTTGGACTGCAACAAATACTGATTCCGGCCCCCGATTGGATTACTCTATAGATTTCCCGACAAATGGTACTTACTATGTTTGGCTGAGAATGAATGCAGCAGATGTGTATGGTCATGCGGTTCATATTGGAGTTGACGAGACAGCAATCACAAGTACCCCAGCAGGCATGTACACGAATACATATGGTGGTTGGGAATGGACAAATATGGCATTGGATCAGAGTCAATCTAGTCCGGTACAGTTTGAAGTGACAAACCCTGGTAGGCATACTATCAATATCTGGGCATCTGAGGACGGGGTGGCGATAGATCAACTATTGATTACAGATTCCTGGAGTTTTGTTCCAACAGGTATTGAAACCTCAAAGTCCCCTTACGTTGACCTAACCTTGCGTTCCGCTTGGTTAAACCTCTCACTTCCCGAGGATAATGGGTGGAGGAATTTTTCAGCAGAAGTAATTGATGTAGCTGGTAGAGAAAATACTTCGAATTTGATGGTTGAATTTGATGATTTAGCGCCACCAATTATTATTTCTGGATGGAATTTCTTATCCAATAATTCCCAGATGCCAATTATTGTACAAACTGATGTAGGGGCGGAATTGTGGTTGAATGGTTCTTTGATTGAAATCAATGAAACTGGATTCGCTGAGATTCAGTTACTTCTCCACCCTACTTATTGGGTTACAGGAGCTGGAGACCCAAACAATGCAGCAACATGGGAATGGGTTAATTTAAACAACTTCAGAATAACTGCTAGGGACTTAGCGGGGAATTGGAATAGTCGAGAGTTTGAGGTAGCATATGATGGGTGGGGGGCGCATAACAATGGACCCGAACCACAAATTGTCTTAACTAGTTACGGAGGTATTTCTGATGGTGAATTTTGGTTAGTTGAAGGACTGATACCTCCTGATCGTCTCAATGTTAAACAGACACCATTACGAGTAAATGTTGATGCCTACTTTGACACTAAGCAAGTTTGTGCTTACTTCATTGATGAAGACGGAGTTGAACAGACATCTACTTGCCTCTCAAAATATTCTCCACCATGGGGTTTGAATGATTCTTCACACCTGCGTGAAGGTGCGCCTCCACCCCCTTCAAACATTTACATACCATTTTCTCTACAAGTGAATCATTCTGAATTAACTGATGGTAGATGGCAAATTTTTGTTGAAACATTAGATTGGTCAGGAAATTGGGGTTGGGAGAATTTTACTTTATTATTAGACCGAAAGGCACCAGAAATAGAATGGGTTTCCCCGATTAATAATTCTACAATTTGGAATCATAAATTGTCTATTAATTGGAATATTTCTGAAATATCAGATCAATCCCTTGCTGTTGATGGTGTAGTCGTCAGAGAATTTTCAACAGGTGATTTAACTATGCAAACTGAAGTAACATTAGATGAAACTGGTTGGCATCAACTATGTTTGCTTGCTTCTGACTTGACTATTGGGCCATCAGCAAATGTAGTCACTGATTGTATTGAAGTGTACCTAACGCCAGAGGCTTATGAGCCAACGTTAGTAGCAGAATGGGATGGCGGGATAGTAAATACATCCAAACAATTTGCTGATTTACATATAGGTCCCGAACAAGGTTGGTCTTTGCAAGTTTGGGATGGTTCTTCTTGGGTCATTCAAAATGGCTCTGAACTTTCTAGTGGTGAACTAATAATTGATATTCATCTAAGTGAAGGAAATAATTCGTTGAGATTTGAAGTAGAAGCTCTTGAGAGAATGTATGTCTTTGAGTTGTCAGTCTTACTCGACAGCCGCCCCCCACATCTAACAATTTCTTCACCTGTGAATGGATTTGCAACCCCCTTGTGGCAGTGGAACGTCACCGGTGAATGTGAAGTGGAATTGATAGTTGAAATTCAATTGACATCAGGCTCAAAGTATTCAACAGAGTGTGATTTAGAAGGCAATTATTTTGCAATTGTTGAGTTCTTAGATGATGAAGGATTAGAAACAATCACAGTTCAAAGTTGGGATATTGCAGATAATTTAGCAGTGGTATCCCATACTATTTTGATAGATAGAAACGCTCCTAGAGCGAGTTTACAATGGTTAGATCCCGGTTGCGAAATAAAGCCAGTTTCAACAGTATTTAATCCAGACCCAATCCCCTCTTGCCATCTTGAATTGAGAGCGGATTTCCTCGATCCAGATATCTCTTTCTGGTCAATATCAGTAGAAAAAGATAGACAATTTATCACTTCGCAAATGGGTGGTTCTTCCGAATCAAACTTTGTAATTGTTGACTTAGGTGATGAAGGTAGACCCGGTACATGGACTGCTGAATTAATTGTTGAGGATGCAGCAGGAAACCGCCAAACTTATTCTGTAGATGATATATTTGTTTCACAAGAATCTGCATTATCTACCAAGGCATCTACTCCTGGTTCTTTCGCTAACATTGTACTATTTATCGGGATATTAGTTGCTTTCATGTTAATTAGCAAGAGGAGACGCTTAAACAATGACCCTTGGATTGATCAGATGTCTACTCCATTAGACTCTGAATTATTGCTTGATGAAGAAGAGATTGATGCTGAAGAATTGGGATTGGATGAACTTTCAATTCCCTCAAGTCATGGACCGGTTGGGAGTCCGCCATCAAGTGAAGAAGAGATGGCAATTGCTGATGCAACAATTTTACAAAAGGTAAAAGACAGTAAAAACAATTAGGAAAAAACATGAAACGGTGCAAATCAAGAGAACAAAAACATCAAATGTTGAGAATAAGAGGATATTTTATGAGAGGTATTAGGACATCCCTATTCATTACCTCGATTTTACTTCTAACCACTATTTTCAATTCAGCAATGGTGTCTGCTTTAGATGGTGACAACGATGGCATTGATGATACTTTAGATGATTGTCCTTTTGCTTGGGGAAATAGTACCACTGTTTACTCTGGTTGCCCTGATAATGATGGTAATGGAGATCCTGATTTTGCCAATCCTCAACTCAATGATTGGGACGATTCAATGAGAGCTCTGTATGCTAGTGATGGGAGTTCAAGAGCAGTGTCATGGGCTCCAGATTCAATTCATTTGGCGGTGGGCGGCGGAAGCGATGTCAATCTATACACAGCAAATGGCTTGACTATTGCAACCTTGTTCTCATTTCCTGACGAATATATTCGGTCATTAGCTTTCTCACCTGATGGCTCCCTTCTAGCAGCAGGTGCTTATTTCAACGATGGAGATAATATGTCCCAAATTGTGGTTTTGCAGATGAATTGGGCGAACAAATCTGCAACAGTTCTTGCCAACTTGAGCAGCTATCACTATGATGACGTACCTAGCGTTACTTGGTCATCCAATGGTTCCTACCTGTTTACCGGTAGCGGCGAAGGCGAACTTCGCCAATTTTCATCAAATAATTGGGCAATGGTGAGGAATTATTCATTTGCTCCAGGGGATACTATTTGGAGCATTGATGCCAGCCCAGATGATCGTTTAATCGCGGGTTTGGCAGCGGGTGGAGAACTGAAAGTCTTCTGGACTAACAACGGTACAAAATACATGGAATTCGCCAATCATACTGGCTCCCATGCTCTCGGCACCACATTCAGCCCAGATGGTCGCTGGTTGCTGACTGGTGGATTTGATAATCGTGTCAATATTTACAATGTCACAAATGCATCGCACGTAATTGGTTTCCAAGATAGTTCTCGTGACGTATACTCAATCTCATTCTCTCCCAACGGGGCATTCTTCATTGTTGCAGGTGATGATAACGAGGCTCGTGTGTATTTGAGTCCCGATAATGCGGGAAATCTGTCCAACTACTCGGATATCGCTAGAGTTGGCTCTTTTGGAAACAGCGGTAACAGCCGTGGAGTCAGGGCAGTGGAATGGTCTCCAGATAGCACTAAAATTGCTTTTGCTCAGAAGCGAGGACGAGCAACAGTCTACATTCTTCCCGAGGGCTTCCTTCAGTTGAAAGGGGATGTAACATCCCAGTTGATGGAAAACCGATGGCGCAGTAATTGGATTGGAGACGGGCGACCTCTCGCACAATATAATTCTACTATACTTCAAATGACACAAGAACTCTGTAATTCAAACGCAGGAAATATAATTGGTGTCAATTTCAGTACTGCAAACCAACTTGCTTCACCCTTAGCCAACTATTCTACATCTGGATTGCTCAATTGTACCTCTACAGGTACACAGTTACTAGAGGTTCCTGTTGGCAGGATGCCGGCATCATTCTTTGTCCAAGCAGGTGGAGTTGCTGAGGCGTGCCTGAAAGCCATAGGTGGACTTTCCATGGGGCAATTAAGGTGGCTTATGTCGGGCGCAAGTGTTTCAACACTTACTCAGCCGGGTTGGGCTCCAGGCATGAATTTGCAAAGCATCGCACCGAATGATGATGGTAACGGCGTGAAGGAATGGATTGATCTTGACCCCTCATGTCCAAATGAAGGCGTTCACGTTTTTGGTCGATGGGACAACCGTTCGGTTCCTATTATGGCTGAACAACTGTTAACCTGTGCTGGTTGCCAATTTGCTGAGAATTTCTTCGCGAGTACTAACAACAGATATAGATTCAATGAAGAATCAAGGACTGACATTCTTTTCGCTGTTCAACAGAATGACGAGGCTCTTGGATTTACTGAGATGAGGGCTGCAGACAATTACTCGGGAATTTGGACGGTTCCAATTGCTGATAATTGGACTCATAGTGCTAAGGATCATGTTGCTGCCGGAGGAGTTGCTGTGCTACCTTCTTACAATAATAGTTCAGAGGGGATTTATCCCGCTCAATCTGATTACAAATTCATCATCAACTATGCCGAGTTGGATGACAAGTTTTCACTATTAAATTGGTTGTTAACTGCAGATGCTCAAGACGAATGGGATGCCATGGGTTTTGTCCGTCTCAGCGTTTTGGCTAGAGTCCAATCATGGGAGAGAATCGGTGTAGATGCCACCCATCTTCTTCCTGATGCTGATGGTGATGGTATTTGGGATGGGAATGATCAATGTCCCGATACTTGGACTGGTTGGATAGTAGATGAAAATGGCTGCGCCGCACATCAAATTGATACCGATGGAGATGGGTATTTCAACAATGAAGATGATTGTATAAATGTCAGCGGTTCCTCCTTGTGGCCTGTTATTGGTTGCTTAGATGACGATGGGGATGGTTGGGCTAATTCAGCAGATGCCTTCCCCTCAGATTCAACTCAATGGGCTGATGGTGATGGTGATGGGTTTGGTGACAATAGTTCTGGTCTGAACGCAGATGATTGTCCAATATTTGCTGGTAACTCAACAAATGATCGATTTGGCTGTACAGATTCAGATGGAGATGGTTGGTCGGATGAGGATGGTGATTGGAGTATTTCTGATGGCGCTGATCGCTTCCCTACAGATGTAACACAGTGGGTAGATAGTGATAATGATGGATATGGTGATAACTATACCTATACCCTTGACGAAAACGGATTGAGAATTCAAAATGGTGATGCGTTTGATGATGATATCACTCAATGGTCGGATCGTGACGGAGATGGATTTGGTGACAATGATATAGGGCAAGCAAGCGATGACTGCCCAGATGCTGCAGGAACCTCAACTATTGATAGCGTAGGTTGCCCTGATGATGATGGAGACGGATATTCAAATTCGGCTGACATGTTTCCAAATGAGGTGACACAATGGTTGGATACCGATACCGATGGTTATGGTGATAATTGGGCGGGGGCTAGTCCTGACCAATGTGTAGAAACACCACTATTTGAGGTGCCTTATGTTGACGCGGAAGGTTGTGGGCCATCGGAGAGAGATTCAGATTCAGACGGCGTTATGGATGATATTGATCAATGTCCCTCAACTCCTATCGAACAAGCTGCTTTTGTGAAAATGAATGGTTGTTCAGAAGCGGAAAGTGATGATGATGGTGATGGTGTCTACAACACAATAGACGGTCCTGGTGGGATTTACAAAGATGATGCAACACAATCAGCAGATAGTGATGGTGATGGTTTTGGTGATAACCCCAATGGGACAGATGGTGACGCTTGTCCACAAATACACGGTACTTCAACTGAAGATCGTATAGGATGCATAGATACAGATGGTGATGGGTATAGTGACCCCGGTGGCGGATGGGGGCTATCTGATGGGGCTGACGCTTGGAAAAACGAAGCAACCCAATGGTCTGATTGGGATGAGGATGGTTATTATGATAATTATGACAATCCCGCTTGGACCGCTTCCCGTGAATCTGATTGGCCTGGGAAATACGTTGCTGGTGCTAGAATTGGGGATAAGTGCCCATTAAACGCCTCTGATTCTGCATACCCTGATCCAGGTTGTCCTGTTAAGCAAGGTACAATTTTAGATTATGGTAATTCAGATTCATCTGATGGTGGTCTCCCGATAATGCTAATTGTAATTATGTTCTTAGTTACTTCTGGTATTATTGGTTTAGTTGTTGCAATTGTGATGAAGCAGAAAAAGCCGAAGAAGAAATCAGCAGGACGTTCAAAACAATCAATGGGAGTTGAATCAACAATGAGTGCTGAGTCTCTAGAGCCGCCAAATTGGGAAATCCAAGGTGCTGTCGGGGATGATGGATTTGAATGGCTAGAATGGCCGGAACAAAGTGATGTCTGGTGGTTCCGAGATGAAAGTGGCTACTGGGCTCAATGGGAATAATGCCAACCGCTATCAATAACTCCTCTTTCGAGTAACCATGGAGATTGCGAAGATAGCGGTTTTAGGTGCCGGTCAGATGGGAAATGGTATCACACAGGTTGCAGCATGTGCTGGTTATCAAGTGGTTATGATAGATATCAAACAAGATTTTGTAGACAGAGGGTTGGAAAGCATTGAGAAATCACTTGAGAAACTAGTCTCCAAAGAGAGGATGACCAGCGATGATGCTAACGCAGCACTTTCTCGAATCACCGGCTCAACTGAACGCAGTTCTGCTGCCGATGCTGATCTCGTTGTGGAGGCGATTCCGGAAATCCCCGAATTGAAATTCTCCACATTCGCAGAACTAGATGAAATCTGCAAACCCTCCACCATTCTAGCGAGTAATACGAGTAGTATCAGCATCAATGACATAGCTGCCGCAACATCCCGCCCCAACAAAGTCATCGGCATGCATTTCATGAACCCAGTACCGATTATGAAACTCGTTGAAATTATCAATGGTTCCGAAACTGATTCCGATGTCACTGGTGCTGTCATTGATGCCAGTGAAAAAATGGGGAAAACGGCACTATGTTGCAATGATTCACCGGGATTTGTCTCTAATCGAATTCTTTGCCCCATGATTAATGAAGCAATCTTGACTCTACAAGATGGTGTCGCTGAGCCAGCCGCTATTGACGGAATCATGAAACTAGGGATGAATCATCCAATCGGGCCATTGGCGCTGGCTGATCTCATTGGTCTCGACACGGTATTGCACATCATGAACGTGCTACACAGTGGTTTAGATGCAGAACACGAGTCCAAATATGCACCTGCGCCTTTGCTCGTTCTTATGGTAGGTGAAGGAAAACTTGGCCGTAAATCTGGTCAAGGTTTTTACTCGTATTAATGACGATAATCTTTTTTTCGTATGGGTGTTGTTTACCTCATCATACTCATATTTGCTCTCACATGAGGCAATTATGATAAGAGAGCACTTCGGGGTGCCCGTTGGGATAGTTGTGGCAGGTACAGAGAAGGTTGAAATTAGGACATTGAAAGTTGGGCGTTACTGTGCTGTTGATGATAGTGCGTACAAGATTCTTAAGATTTCAAAGTCGAAGCCAGGGAAGCATGGAAGTGCAAAGGCTAGACTTGATTTAGAAGATCTTTTTACTGGCTCAAAAAGAAGCCATGTTGGTACAGTAACTGACAAAATTAGTGTTCCTATCATTGAGAAGGGTTCGGCAACAGTTACTCATATTCAAGGAGCGGATGTTCACGCAATGGACGCAAAAACTTTCGAAATGATGGTTCTACCTATGGAAGATGGATTGAACATTGAATCTGGCGGAGAAATCATGTGGATGGAAGCATTAGGTCGATTCAGAATCATTCGTGACCATTGAGGCTTTCTTCTTTTTAGAGGAATTGATTTGAAGGTGGTCGGGTTCGACCACCATGTATACGGAGCGGAGGTAACGATATGTCAGTAAAACGCTCAGCATACCGCCAGCCGGTTACAGCTGAAGGTTTGAAGGCCATTGAGGATGGGACTCTAACATGGCTTGACCAAGAGATGTATAAGAATCTCAACACTGGTGTTCTAGAACAATATCTTGAGGAGAAAAATCTTGAAGAGGCCTTTGAAGTAAGTCACTGGTCACTTGGAAAAGTGCTCATCGGAATTTTGATTGGTGCGGTTTTCAGCGGAGTTACAGCGTACATCGGCTTGAAAATTGGATTAGCAGTATCTGCGGCTTGGTACATTGCTTACCTATTGGGGATGGCTCTTCGTTGGTCTCCCTCTGAGGTTAATATTGCAACCAGTGCAACCACAGGTGCGACACACGCATCTACTGGATTCATATTCACATTCCCTGCAATATTTTTGTTAGCCTATAGTCCAAATTATGAAGTGGGTGGAGGTCACCTGATAAGTAGTGTTGATACCTTCCAGTTGGCCTTTATCGGAATAATTGCATCCATGTTTGCTGGATTCTTAGGTGTAATGTATTTTATCATATTTAGAAGAGTTTGGTTAGTAGAAGACCCATTACCAATGCCAGGGTTTGAAGCTACTCTTGTTTTACTTGATATTGCTTGTGATGTGTCTAGTGGTGCAGCGGATCAAGCGAAGGAGTCGCTCAAGACAGTAGGGAAATCTACTGTTGCCACAATGTTGTTTATGTTCATTATTGATTATCCACTATCTTGGAAACGACATCTCGACGGAGTTTCTGCGTCGTTATTTGACGTAATAGCGCAAAAGTTGACTTTTGCTGGCACAGCACTTTCATCTATTTTCAGCCATCATGCAATTCACCAACCGGCCGGGATTAAGACTGTAGAAGGTGAGCACGGTACTTGGGAGGGTGTATCAAATGGCATTACTCATTACGATGCTGATAAATTCAATCCATTTGAGTACACATATCTGGGAATTGAAATGTCTCCTACCCTTTTCGCAATTGGTTGGTTCATGCGATTAAGGGTTGCAATTTTAGTTAACCTAGGGACCCTTGTTGCATGGTTTTACCTTGTACCTCTTGCAGTCGGTCTTGATGTACCGGTATACGATGCTAATCTTGGTGCATACTTCAAACTTTCAGATTTTGGTAATCCAGAAACAGTACCATACACTCCATTGGTTCAGATGAAAGTATATTCTACGCTGATTAGAGTGATTGCTATTGGTGCGATTCTTGGCGGTGGATTCCTTGGTTTGGCTAAGATGGCTCCAACTTTTGTCAATATTTTTGGTGACATTAAAAACGCGTTCAAAGGAGAACAAGGTGCAGAATACATGGAAGAAAAGGGATGGTATGAATGGCCTCTTTACCATCTTCCAATATTCATCATTATCTCTTTCTTTGCAATGACTTTCATCTTTACAATTGGTGGCTTCCCACTAATTCCAAGCCTTCTATTCGCAATAATCGTGGGCGTTGCAACCTTCTTACTTGGTGCTATTGCGGTGCGTGTCATGGGTGAAACAGGGATTGAACCTGTAAGTGGTACTTCTTTCATTGTTTTACTTGGGTTGCTGGGATTATTCCTAAATTTAAAAGATACTTTTGGTCTGACTAAAGAGGAAGCAATCTTGTTGGGTCTTGTCGGAACCACAGTGTTTGGTTCTGCAATCTCGATGTCTGGGACTGTAGTTGGAGATTACAAAAACAGCCTTTACATTGGAAACCGCCCTTATCATATTTCAAAAGGAAATATCATGGGTGTTGTTCCAGGTGCAATCCTTGGCGCAGGTGTTGCAATTTTCCTTTCAAAGATGCTTGCAGATGGCCGCATTGATTTACTTGCTCCACAAGCAAATGCATTCGCTACTTTCACAATTTTATTGGCAGAGAATGAAGGCAATCTCTATGCATTAGGATTGGGTTTCTTGCTTGGCTGTTTCATTGAATGGGCTACTGGTATGGGTACATCCTTTGGATTAGGTATGTATCTACCTACTTTGGCTACTTTCCCGATGTTAATCGGTGGCGGTTTGAGAGATTGGTGGGAGGCAAAGAGGCTGGCTCCAAAGATTGATAAAATCCGTGAAGAAGAGGGCAATAAAGAAGCTGAAAGAACTCGGGCAATCATGTTACTTGGCACGTTTATGCTTGCCGCAGGTATGTTGACTGGCGAAGCCTTCCTTGGTGTAGAGAGTGCTGTATTTGCCGTTGTGGATGAACTTCCAACAGGGGAATCTGTGCCAATATTAATTGATGAAACTCCTGTTTTGGATCCAGATGGAAATCCAGTCATGGAGGAACAGGTACTGGGCGACCTTGGTTGGTATCCTTATGCTAGATTCGCCTCATTTTTAGGGATGAATTTATTGTTAGGTTTAGGTATCTATATGTTATTCAGGAAGGCTGGAATAATCGGTCCGAAAGACGAACTTTTGGAAGCCGAGTTAGAGTGAGGTTATCACGTGGCCCAGCAGCCACCTCCTACTTTCGCGTGGGTGATATTAGCAACCTCGGTTTTGGCAGTATCAAGTGCTGGCGCAGTTTTCCAATTGATTAGTGAAGTGAATCCAATATTGCGTGCATCCTGGCGTTTGCAGGCAACCTCCCTTATCTTGTTTCCACCATTCATCTATCAAGTTGTTAATCTAAGGAAAAATGACCCAAAAATGTTTTCTCGAATAAAAGAAAGACAAGTTATCTTAGCAATTATTGGTTCGTCTATCTGTCTGTGGATACATTTTGGTAGTTGGGTCTGGTCACTGGACCACACCTCATTGACTCATAGTCTGTTATTTGTAACAGCACATCCACTAGTCATCGTGGCGGGGCTTTATTTCTTAGGGAAACAAATTTCTCCAAAGCAGACGAGTGGGGCATTTCTTGGGTTTTTAGGGGCGGGGATTACTCTCTTAGGTGTGACAAATGAAGGAGAAGTAACTCTAATAGGTGATTTTGCAGCATTTATCGGTGCAATCGCTATTGTTGGATATTTAGTTGCAGGCAGAGTTCTTCGAGAGTGGATGCCGTTGTTCATCTACGCCTTTCCTGTCACTTTAATTGCCAGCATATTACTTGGATTAAGTTCTATTGCGATTGAAGGTACTTCACTTTCGGGGTTACCTGCGGTAAGTTCACTATTTGGTTGGTCTGATGTTCTTTGGTTGCCCGCGATAGCTTACCTTGCATTCGGGCCTGGTTTAGTTGGTCATACAGGAATAAATGGGGTATTACGTTGGTTTCCACCCCTGGTTATTTCGGTTGCAGTGCTGTTTGAACCATTGATAGGTTCCCTAATCGGTTGGTTCCTTGGTACAACAAATGTGCCTGGTGTTTACACTTGGATTGGCGGAATATTCTTGATATTAGGTGTGATAATGGTTACAATTGGTCAAGCATCAATTGATGAATTAACATATGCGGCAGATGAAGGTGAGTGATAATGAGCCATACAATTTTGATAACTAATGATGATGGAATCGATGCACCAGGTATTACTGCTCTTGTCCAAGGACTTCATGATGCTGGATATGGGGTTGTGGTTTGTGCTCCAGACCGCGAAAGATCAGCATCAACCATGCATCTCACATTACATAGAAAAATGAAATTGAGGCGTAGAAATGATTTGCTTAAAATCTATAGAATAAATGCCGATGGTCCTAAAATTGATTTATTTGACATTTCGGGATATCCTGCAGATTGTGTATTAACCGCACTATCAGGAGGGCTTCCACACAACATTCCAACTCCGTCTCTTTGCATCAGCGGAATAAACCGTGGGCCAAATATGTCTGTTGATGTTTTACATTCTGGTACAATTGGAGGTGCTCGTCAAGCAGGAACTTGTGGTATACCTGCAATAGCAACTAGTTTGGATACTTTTGAGCCAAATGATTATTCAAATGCATTAAGAGCAACTCTAGAATTGGTTAAACACGTTTGTGAAATAATTCCTAAAACCTCGTTAAATCTTGGCCGTAAAGATGGAAGTTCTACCAAACCAGAAGGTGATAATGATGAAGAGATTTTGAGGAATGCATTGATTTTAGGTGATATTTATGTCAATCTAAATGTCCCTGTTGGATGGAAAGATGATTTTTCTTCAACACATTTGGGTGGTAGATGGTATCGTGGAGCAATAGAAATTGTCGGAGACGATTCCATTGATGGAGATGAATGGGATATTCAATTGGGTGCCGCAAGCATTGAAGATGAACCGATAGAAAATGGTGATTCTAATCGTGTAAGTTTGGGGTTTGCAAGTGTTTCCACTCTTGGCACATGGCCTCAAGGCCACCCATTAGCGATTTCAGATGAATTATTGGCAACAACTCATTCAGGTGAAGGATTACCTTCTTGGCTTGTTATTGATCAATAATTGTGTCTAGTAAATGATGGACTACGCCTATTGCAGTGTGTCCTTGTATCCAATTCTTCCCTAGTGAAATTGATTTACTTTTTTGTTCAAGAAGTTTGTTTTCTTCATCTGTAAATGGTTGGTCGTCGGATAAAATGAATCCAATTCTATTGTTAATTGATGTGTTGTATTGTTCAGAAAATGCCACTGCATCAGCATCTAATTTTACTATTTCAACATCCTCTTTATCCCATTCATTTAGTGTGACGGAGAGGTCTCCTCCAGAGTGCCAAATTCCTGGCTGGTGTTCTATCCAGTGGCCACGAGCTGGCGTTGGTTCAACCATTATTTTTCCAATCTGTCCGGCAATCGCTCTTTCGTCGGGGTGGAGTCCCCAAACCTTAGCACCATCAAACCAGATTCTTCGTGGTGGTCCTTCCCCACCCATCATGTGAATTGTGATGTGTGTATTCTTTCTGATACCGTGAGATAAGAATAGTGCAGAATTAATGGCGCGGACTAATACATCCATTCTGCCGCCACTTCCGGCTAAATCGTTAAGATTCAATTTCCCATTACTTTTGGCACGATGGCCAATAATGGCGAATCTTCTCTCTTGCAAACGTTCACCTTCACATCGGCATGTCGGCATCATCCATGTCGCCCATCATATCTTTCATTTGCTTTCGAAGTCTACGGTTTCCTCTAACGCCTTTCATCATCTTGCGGGAGCGTTTCCATTGTGCAAGTAAATCTCTGACGTCTCTTTCAGTCGTACCTGAACCAAGTGCAATTCTCTTTATTCTCTCTTGTTTGAGAACCAACGGTTCGTTCTTTTCGTGAGAGGTCATACTGTCCATTATTATCTTGAATTTTTCAAGATTGGTTTGCATCTCAAGTTTTTGCTTCTTTGACATGTTGCCCATACCCATGAAACCCATCGGCATATGTGACATGATTTTGTCAACAGTCCCAATTTTTGACATCATTTGCATTTGTTTGTACATGTCATTGAGGGTGAATCTCCCCGACATAAGTCGCTCTGCAATTCTTGCTGCTTCTTCCGCATCTAAATCTTCGGGGGCAAGGTCGATTAAACCCCTAATATCCCCCATGCCGAGAAGTCTTGAAATGAATCTATCAGATTCGAATTTTTCAAGATCTGAAACTTTTTCCCCTTCTCCAATAAAGACAATTGGGGCGCCAGTAGTTGCGACTGCTGAAAGTGCACCACCACCTCTTGCGGTACCATCTAGTTTGGTGACAATAACTCCTGTCACGCTAACTAGGTCATGGAATGATGCTGCAACAGGCCCGGCAGCTTGGCCGACCTGTGCGTCAATTACAAGGAAACGTTCCGTTGCTTTTGCAACTCTGTGAATTGCATCCAATTCATCTTGTAATCCTTCGTCTAACCTATCTCGGCCAGCAGTGTCAATGATTACTAAATCAGCACCACCAACTTCTGCCAATCCGTTTTTCACAATCGTCAACGCATCAGTTTCTTCCGGTTCGCCGTATACTTCTACAGGTGAATCTGCTAGAAGTTGTTGTAATTGTGCATATGCACCTGGCCGGTGCACGTCTGCCTCTATTACAGCAATTTTCATGTTGTGCTTTTTACGCCACCATTCGGCTAATTTTGCAGTAGTAGTTGTCTTTCCTTGTCCGTAAAGTCCGACCATGAGAATAGTCTGGTTATGTGGTATGATTTCTCGAGGTGTTCCGAGCATACGAACTAATTCGGTGTAAATAATGTTCAGTGCGTGAGTTTGTAGAACCACTCCTGGGCGGGGTTCTTCCTCCCTCATTCGTGATTCGAGTCTCTCTGAAATTTCCTTAGTTTGTCTAACATTGAAATCTGCTTCAAGTAAAGCCACTCTAATACTTTTGATCATCTCGGCAAGTTCGCCCTCATCCAACTTACGTTTGCCCTTTAGGGCAGCAATAGCACCAAAGATTCCAGCCTTCAGCCCTTCAAGTGCCATGCATCCACCTATGCGGCGGTCACACCCATCCCGTTTGAATGCGCCGGACTACTAATTGTTGAAGCGGTGAATACATCAAGAGACAACATCTCGCCCCCACTATGGCATTAGACCTGCC
Source organism: Candidatus Thalassarchaeaceae archaeon (assembly GCA_965659915.1). Taxonomy (GTDB): domain Archaea; phylum Thermoplasmatota; class Poseidoniia; order Poseidoniales; family Thalassarchaeaceae; genus MGIIb-Q1. The sequence continues at coordinate 23,430 of CBFHYB010000002.1, read as the reverse complement.
TCAGTATCAGGTTCAGATTCTCATTGCCCTTGGAACCCTCGGTGTATACGTTGGTTGGAGGGGTGGGATGCAGAATATGGCTGGATTCTATGATATGCCAAATGCGACCAAGCATCTTGCATTTGGTATTGTGCTTGGAGCATTTAGTGGAATCATGATTGATGGGCTTTTCATAAGCATCGTTGCAATAGAGGGAGCAGTCGGTTTCGAACTCCTTGGTTTGATGATATTTGTAGGCCTTGCCCAGTCCCTAATTTTCCATTTTATCCTATCTAGGGAAAAAGTGAGGTTATTACTCGCTTCTCCTACTTCTGGATGGACAATGGGGCTTGGGATGGGCGCTTTACAAGCCTCATATCTGATGATTCGGATGGCAGATCCGAATTGGATAGGTTTCGTATCTGGGTTCAACTGGCCAATGATTTTGACTGGAGTATGGATAACTATTACATTACCAGCAATTGAAGCAGCACTTGGCTCTTGGCAAGGTGCTGCAGTAGTAGATAAAAAACCCCTTACTGTGATGTGGCAGTCAGGTCTTTATCGAGGATTCGTTCTAATCGCAGTGTTAGTTGGAATCACAGCTCAACCAATTTTATTGATAGTGTTACCAGTAGTCGCGATTTATGGCTTCTCCGTTGCTGAAGAAAAGTGGTTGCCCTCGGCGTTAATCCCCTCAATTAGGCAGGAATATTATCGGACGGTTAGAAAATCTTCTGAAAGGGCTCGTCTGAAGGCTGAAAGGCAACACGGGGACATAGTAAACGAGTCTGAAGAATAAGACTGCAACTGTTCACATTTCACATAGTTAGTGGAGAATTGTTATGGGGCTTAGTGTGGCACAGTGTGATAATGCCCCGTTGCCCATATTGCATGGCTCCTGCTAGTTTGAGGAACCCAATATGCCACGGATGCGGGAGAGTCATCAGTGGAACATCTGGAATGGGTGGGCGAGTAACTCCATCTGGTGTACCTCAACAACATAGTGGCAGAGTACAGTACGGGATGAGTCCAAAGGGTAGAGCCCATCAAGCCCGTTTGAAGCGTAAAAAGAAAAAAACAGGGAAACAGTTCAAGAATCTTGTTTTAGTGATAATCATAGCATTTGTTTTCTTGTTTACACCCGCTCAAGAACATGTGAATAAACAATTGAGCATTTGGTTGGGGGATTTTTGGAAATCTATTGGGCCAGCTCATGAATATCCAGTGAATACAGAATATACTCTTCAAAGAACGGTTGAGATTGAAAATTTTGATTCCGGTGAGAGGCAATTTTTGTACCGTTTACCAATTCCAATCCAACGAACCAATCAAGGTATTGAAGATACAACATTTGACCGCAATGGCAATTTGGATATGGCGGCTAATCTTCAATGGGTGAAATCCATGAAGGTCGGTTCTAGTTTTTCCCATATTGATGTCCCCGTTGAAACCGTTGAATTTTTGGAAGAATCATCGGCTATATCATTGGGGGATGGTTTCTCCTCTGTTCATTGGCCTAGTTTAGGTTCTAACGGAGACCGGTGTGAATATACTAGGTGTTTAATTTGGAAAGGAGATATTCCAGCAACTTCAATCGCAATTCTGACGATAACATATGATATTGAATCTTCTTCTTATGCATGGAATAGTGGAGGTACTATCTCAACTCCTATTACTGGGACATCTCAAGGAATGGATATTTCTAATTCAGGAACGTTTAGTGATTTATCTAGATCAGGATGGGTTGGGGCTACAACTTCCTTGATTGGTGAAGAACATCAATGGTATGATAGAAATGTAGGTGGCTCAATTGAGAATTGGGCTATTGATGGCGACCATCACCTTGTGAAGGCTGCAGCAGATAACATACAAGCAAGCCTCCCAGCAGACCAACAAAACAACATCTACGCCTTTTCCCATGCTGCATTCATCTATGTTAGAGATAATGTCGTATATGGCCCAGGTTCACCATATCCTCCTAGAAGTGGCCCGACTTGTTTAGCACAAGAGATTGGTGATTGTGATGAGCAGGCCAATGCGTGGATGAGTATTCTAAGGGTAAAGAACATCCCTACTTGGTATGAATTCGGTGCTTTGACTTCATTGAATCATGAAATTTGGGAAGCTCATGCGTGGTCAGTAGTATTAATTCCATACAATAGTGCATGGTGTGATGAAAATGGCATCAATTTAGACAGTTGTTACTTAGAAGGTTCAGTCGATGTTGTGAACAATAAGTGGTTATTGCATACTCCTACTGCATTTTCCGAATTTTTAGAACCTTATAGTCCAGAAGGAACAGCACCCGATGAATTCTATAAAGTGATGTCCATAAACGCATATCAGTACAATTGGGTGGAGAATTGGGACACTATTATTGGCCCTAATCACCTTGGTGGCACTTTTAAAGTTCCATATGTAACAGGAGAGTGAACAGTCAAATGAGAGATGCTCGCCCGATTGATTGCCGAAGGGTGCGTCCATGAGGATAGTTATCGGGGGGGCCGGCGAAGTCGGTCGTGGGGTTGCTAAGGCTTTACGCAGTGAAGGTAGAGATGTAGTTCTCATTGACACAGACCCTGTTTCTATCAAAGAGGCCCAGGCTTTGGATGTCTTAGTGGTACAAGGAGACGCGACGTTAAGAGAAGATTTGATGGAGGCTGAGGTGCAGAATGCTGAAGTCTACATCGCTGCAACACAACGTGATGAAATTAACATGATTTCTTGCGCACTAGCGCGAGATATTGCTCATCAGGCTGGGAAATCAGAATTAATGACAATAGCTAGAATCCATGATGCAAGTTTGATTTCCGATGAAGAACGTGAAGATTTGACGAGATGGAGCGGGGTTAAGCACGCCGTTTGTTCTGACTTACTTGTGATTGAAGATCTAAAAGTAGGATTACAAGGTGCTTCAATGGTTGAGGTTCTCCCTCTTGGCCACGATGCTTGGATATCTGTTGGGGAAGTTCTTCCATCTGCTGAGAAATTGATTGGCTCCACTATTCAAGAGGCCAGAGATAATGTTGACGGGTTACCTAGAATATTTGGGATAAAAGAGCCAGGGAAGAAAAGCCATATCCCTGATTCAGACTCGATTATTGTTTCAAATTCCCTTGTTGCTTTCGCTACAATAGGTAAACACACTTTCAGGAGAATACTATTGGCGACTGGACACGAACCTCCTGATTACCCTGATCACCCAAGAGTAATGGTATTCGGTGCTACTAGGTTGGGGCAACAAATAGCAAAATCATACTTAGAAGATGGTTGCAGGGTCACGGTTATTAGTGAGAATTTGGAACAAGCAAACGAGTTGGCAGGTAGTGATTTTGCCAACACAGAATTACTGGATTCTATTCATGGTGATCCTTTGGATGCAGGCTTGCTTCAAGAATTAGATGTTGACGAACACCACATTGCAATATCTGCATTATCTGATGACCATGCGAACATGGCAGTTGCTCTGCATGCAACCGAATTAGGTGTCGCTAGAGTAGGGATGGTCCTAGATGACAGTCAAATGGCGCAAATCGCAAGGAGAATAGGTCATTCTTTTGCAGTTAGCCGCAGAAGAGTTTCAATCAACTATATTCTTCGCCATGTCCATAGCAAGGTAGAAGGTAATTACCATCTGTTGTCAACTATACCTGATATTGTTGGTATGTCTGCTATTCTAGGTCCAGGACACCAAATGATTGGTAATAAGGTTAAGGTGTTAGAAAGCAAGTTATGTCGTGTAGCATTTATTCATCGCACATCTCAGTCATCTGGAACAGAAAGCATACTGAGAGCTTCCAGTGACCAAATCCTAATGGAAGGTGACCGATTGATGCTTTTCGCTAAAGTGGAAGACATTGAAGATGTTGAAAAACGACTCACGAGGAGTTGAATAAATGAGGAATGATGTTCTCGCCTACGTGGTAGGTTTGACTCTAATGTTGTTAGTGGGCCCTTTGGCTTTGATGATTATAGTTGGGTGCGTTTTGCTCGGAGAGATTGAGTTAACAATGCGTTCGTTTTTACTACCTCTTGCGATTTCCCTTGGTCTTGGATATTGGCTCAAGGTTTGGGGTGAAAAGAGGGGTGCTAGTTCTGAGAGATTGAGGGACAGGGAAGCATTTGCTGCAGTAGCATTAGGTTGGCCGGTGATAGTGATAATTGGCGCTCTTCCATATTGGTTTGGTGGAATGTTCCACGGACCCTTTGAATTGATTAGTGGGGAGTCAAACTTGTTTGAAGTTCTTGGCGGCTATGTGCGTGCTTTCTTTGAATCAATGTCTGGCTTTACGACAACAGGTGCTACGGTGATTGATCCTCGAACTAGCCCTGTTTGCCAGCCTAGTGTTCCTGATTGTATCAATGCTCAAGGTAAGGTCCATTTATTGTGGCGAAGTCTTAGTCAATGGCTTGGAGGAATGGGGATAATTATGCTCGGTATGTTGCTATTAGCTCGCTATTTAGGTGGTGGGATGACAATGGCAAGAGCAGAACTTACAGGACCTTCGTTATCACGATTAAAGCCAAGGATTCAACAGACTGCAAAGATTCTTTGGGGCATCTATGCATTCTTTACAATTGTAGAAATTGGTCTTCTATACTATTTGGCAGATATGGGATTATTTGATGCTGTTAATCATGGATTAACAACTCTACCATCGGGTGGTTTCAGCACCTATGATGCAGGAATTATGTCTTTCAATAGCGCTACTGTTGAATCTATTATTATTGTCTTTATGATACTCACTGGAATTAATTTCAGTCTGTTCCATTATGTCTATAGAGGTGACTGGAGGGCTGCAATTAAGGACCAAGAGATGCAAGTATATTTGGCTGTGTTAACACTTGCTACATTAACCATGACGGCAAGCCTTTACTTCTTAGCAGACTGGGAATTTGGCAGTTCATTCCGTCATGCAATTTTCAATGTAGTATCAATTGGTACATCAACTGGTTATGCTAGTTCAAACTACGCAATTTGGCCAACTTTATCGTTGATTATTTTATTATTCTTAATGATAGTAGGTGCTTCAGCTGGGTCAACTAGTGGTGGGCTCAAAATTTTACGACTGAGAATTGCATACCTGTTGGCAAAACGGGAAATTTCTCGTATTGCATCACCTAAGAAAATACACCTTGTCCGCCTTAACGGTGAAGTTGTTGAGGATGAGAAACTTTGGACCATTGTTGGAATGCTTTCATGGTGGGCTGTTCTTTCAATGGGTAGTATCATTGTACTAGCAATAATTGAATCATCTCTTGATTTAGAAACAGTGATTTCAGTAGCGATTGCTTCCTTAGGTAATACAGGGCCAGCCTTAGGTAGTTTCGGACCCACTCAAACATGGGCTAGTTTACATTGGACTAGCCTAATAATTACTGCTACTTTGATGTGGTTAGGTCGTTTAGAATTACTGACAGTTATTGTATTACTTTCAATTAGAGTCTGGAAAGAATAATCAAAATAACGTTTTTTGGTCTTTATCTATTGTTGGTGTAGTTTCTTCATCCAGCTCTAACATTTGATCACTTTCTTCATTAACAGATTTTAATATGATACTTTCATTGTATCTCTCTACAATCTCTTTAGTTGATTTTAGATTACTTCTGAGCCCGTGAAGTAAAGCATGTTCGTCACCATCTAAATTGAGTTCTTTACTAATTGTGAAATCTTCAACATCAGTTGTCTCCCCCGATTCGTGAATTGCTGCTAATGGGGGCCACAATTCTTCACGTGCTGCTTGAATACTACAACCAGAAAGGGCAGTTAATTTCCCAATCAACGCTTTTCTTCGCCAGGGTTCCATCCCGCGTCTCAAAAATGGTGGGAAAGACAGTGAAAATCTTGTGGATGGATCATTAATTGATGAAACACTAGCAGATAATGCAGATAATTGGCCAGACCAATACCAACTTCGATATGCATTATTACTGTACATTGTATGCAATGATTGGTCTGCAATTGAGCAAGTTTTAGTTGCTCTACTAAGGTCATCTCTACCTTTGAAAACAGAGGCATTATTCCATGAAACCCAAGCGACCAATTCTCTTGGTGTAATTTCAATATCTCTCATCATCTCAGCAGCATCCTTTGCAGTTGTACTTTTGTAAAGTTCTTCTAATCCTGGAAACAAATCAAGTTGCTGGTCTCGTAAACCACGACTTAGTTGAGTTTCAACTGCATCTAAGTCAATGTGATTAATACCATCCTCGCATATCATTTGTAAATCTCTAACAAGGGCACGGATATCACCAGGGTTTGCACTGACTAGTCTACTTAATGCACCAGGGTCTGACGAAACATTTTCGGATTTTAGTATCCGTTTTGCAATTTTTTGCATTGCACCAGAACTTGCTCTCCTAAATTTGATTAATTCTGCTTGTCGCAGGAATCGGTCTCTCGCTGAAGTCCAATTTGAATTACGTCTTCCCCACAATCCCATTGGTTCATTACAGGTCATAATTACTGGTTGTGTGGTGTTTTTTAGCATTTTGAGTAACTCGGCTTTGCCACCAGAATCCCCCTTCAAAGAAGAAATAGTGCTATCTTCACCTCGCTTTTCTGCTAATGAGCCCTCAATCCTTTTCTCACTAGCCTGTCTCAAACCGCCATGTAAATGGTCAACCTCATCTAATAGAATCAATGTTTTTCTTGACCCACCTAAATCAAACGACCCATCCAATCCAAATGTGTAATTTGATGCGCCGCCACCAGCGGCCTTTCGAATTGAAGCGGCGTTTCTTGCGTCACTTGCATTTAGTTCAATGACCACCCAGCCAAAGTCTTCTGCAACAGCTCTAACAATGCTAGTTTTGCCGATCCCAGGTGGCCCAACTAGGAGAAGTCCCTTTTTGTCAGGTGTTCCGTTTTTCCATGATTCTAGCCACATTGTTATTCTTTTTCTGGCCGCTTCATTCCCCTCTAATTGTGATGCTGTTTGAGGCCGATAGCGTTCAGTCCAGTCGGACGGAATAGTCTGCGCTTCGGCCATCAACACCCTCACGGCAGCGAGGGGTTTTGAATGTTCATCAATGGATTATACTTGAAATGATGAATCGGTGACGTAAATGGGAATCAGAAAACAGACGCAAGAGAACCATTTTGTAAATGATGAATCAAATCATCTGTAGATATTCTAATTTGAGATTGGTCATCTCTTCTACGAACAGTAACTGTTCCATCTTCTAATGATTCGTAGTCAACGGTAACAGCCCAAGGTACACCAATTTCATCTGCTCTAGCATATCTTCTACCAATTGATCTTGTTCCGTCATAATAGACGCCGACCCCGTTTATTTCAAGAAGTTTAGATTGTAATTCTTTGCCAATTTCTCCCATTCCATCTTTCTCGAAAAGTGGTAGGACAACAACTTCGTATGGCGCAACTAACTCTGAAAGGTGTAGAATGAGATATTCTTCTCCTTCTTTACTTGTCACCTCATAACCATGGTCAAGTAGGTGCCATATAATACGGTCTAGGCCAAACGCCGGTTCAACCACATGAGGTAGGAACCATTCCCCACGTATGGTCTCCTGTATTCTGACTACCTCAACCATTGAATCATCAATAGTGACAACGTTTCCATCATTTAGGGCGAGTTCAAAGGGGAATGCTGTAGGAATTGTTTCTAGCTTTGACAAAGCCTCTGTTACTTGACCTGCTTGTTGTCTAAAAGCAGGGCCTACAACTGAACCAATTGCTGACACAACTTCCTTATCAACTTCAATTGGTTCATCAAAATCACGCCATGCTCTCAACTCTTTAGTGCCAGTTGCTTCTTCATGTGCTCCCAAATCATAGCAACCACGGTGAGCAATTCCAACACATTCTATCCAACCATATGAGCCTTGCATTTCTAAGTCCCAACAATCAGATGCATAATGCGCCATTTCATCAGATTCATGTTGTCTAAATCTGATTTTTGCAGGGTCGGCTCCAATATTTGTTAGGAAATCAAATGTTTCAGCCATGAACATTGCAACAGTTGGATGGCGCACAATATTTTTCGCTAGTGCAGCCCCAATGTCCATGTTGATGGTTTCTTGCTCACCATTTTCTGGGTCGGGAATTAATTGAAAATCAATTCCATTCCATTTTGAAAGGTCATGAGATGCGTCTACATTTGGGTCAATGAAGTATTCTAGTTCGGCCATATTGAATTCTCTTTGGCGAATCATTCCTTGTCGAGGACTTATTTCATTCCTGTAACCCTTTCCAATTTGGATAGCCCCGTATGGAAGGCGATTCCTGAAGTGGCGTTGGATCATGGGGAAGGTTAGGAACATTCCCTGAGCAGTTTCAGGCCGCATATACGCCTGCCTACCACCTCTTGTTGCACCTATTTTTGTGCTAAACATGAGATTCATTGGGCGTGAGTTTGCCCAATCAGATTTGTTGCATGAAGGGCAGGAGACTGTATTTGCGGATAGGATTGAATCTAATTCAGTGCTAGAAAGAGAATCGGGATTTTGGTGATACTCCTCAACCAAATGGTCACTACGGAAAATCGCGTTGCAAGAATTACATTCTGATGCATGGTCGTTAAAGGCGGACACATGTCCACTTGCTTGTAAAACGGATTCAGGTGTGATAGTGGGGCTGTCAATCTCCACAATATTTCCTTTTGACAACCAGTGTTCCCGCCATTGTTGTTGCACTTTCCGCAATAATCTGCCTCCCACAGGCCCATAATCAAACAAACCTGCGATTCCACCGTGAATTGAAAAAGCGGGGAAGATAATTCCTCTTCTTTTCAACATCGACATCAAGGAGTTAACCCGGTCGCTGTCACTTGTCACGCCTTCACCTAAAGTTGGTCGGATAGAGAAGGGTTCTCAATGCTTCGCTATGAATAGTCTCAATAATGCTAACTCTTTAGGTTATCACATGGGGCAGGCAATGGTTGAAATTACCAGCGAAGATTGCACCGGATGTGACCTATGCATTACTCACTGCCCCTTTGAAGCACTAATGCCACTCGCTGAGTGTCCGCCAGAACGTCGGAAGAGGCCAGTAATTGTCCTCAATGAGAATTGCGTTGGATGCCTAAGTTGTATAGGCTCTTGTCCAACAAATGCACTTCGTGAAGTTCATGTACCGATTATTGCGGAATCTTCGCCACTAATTTTCCAAGAAATACCATCCCCTAAGGTAGAAATTATCAACCGCTGGGGAAAGAATGGTTCAAGATGGGCTTGAACTTGGTTTCCAGTAGGGATAATTTCTCTATTTCCCCTTCTAAATCCGAATTGTTGATATAATGGTTCGTTGCGCTCTCACCATAAGAATAGGAAGGAGAATATATGGCTGAGATAGTACACTTAGATTCATACGAAGAATCTGAGGTAATTTTTAGTCAATTGTCCCAACCCGTGAGGGATTGGTTTAAAGATAAATTTCCGGATTTCACAGACCCACAGAAGATGGCAATACCTTCAATCAATGCCGGAGACAATTTGTTATTATGTAGTCCGACAGGTAGCGGGAAAACACTTACTGCATTTCTAGGAATTATTGATAAATTAATTCGAAAATCCCTAGATGGGGAACTTGAAAAGAAAGTATATTGTGTGTATATTTCTCCGATTAAAGCATTGGCAAATGACATCCAGAAGAATTTGATTGAACCATTAACTGAAATAAAATCAAGATTTTTACCAGGCCGAGCCAAGGATATCAAAGTAGGGTTGAGGACTGGTGATACTAGTCAATCCGAACGTCAAAAAATGTTACGAAATCCACCTCACATTCTAATTACTACTCCTGAAAGTCTCGGTCTTGCTTTAGCTTCCTCCAAATTCCGTCCATTGATGGCTGATTTAAGTTGGATTATTCTAGATGAGTTACACAGTTTAGTGCCATCCAAGAGAGGAACTTTGTTATCATTGACAATGGCACTTTTAGATTCTGTAATTACAACACCTGTACAAAGAATTGGGATATCTGCAACCATGGAACCATTAGACGAAGTTGCAAAGTTTCTAGTCCCTGTGGGTGATGATACAGATAAAGTCAAGATTGCAAAAATTAGTGGCGCAAGAGAACTTGATTTAGATATCATTCTCCCTCATGTAAGATTTGGGGACCCAACTTTTGACCATAAACAAATCTTAGATGCTAATGTTGATCGTATTTTAGATCTAGTTGAAGCCCATACTACTACTATTGTGTTTGTAAATACTAGAAAAATGACTGAAGAAATTGTTCAGAAACTTCGGCGTCTTGCTGGTTGGGATGAAGAAGGGATAGAAGCGCATCACGGTTCTATGAATAAACAAATTCGTAAGGACGTTGAACAACGATTGAAAATGGGTGAATTAAGATGTTGTGTTTCCTCCTCTTCATTAGAATTAGGTATTGATATTGGAACTGTTGATTGTGTAGTTCAACTTGGTTCTCCTGGAAGCATTGCAACCGCGTTACAAAGAATTGGTAGGGCAAGTCACCATGTAGGGGGTATTCCTCGAGCCCGCTTCTTACCAACTGGCCCACACGATTTAGTTGAGTTAGTTGCTCTACAAGGGGCAATTATGAGTGGTGAAATGGATTTGTTAAGATTCCCTGAAAATGCATTAGATGTGCTAGCCCAATTCATGGTTGGGCTAACTATTGTTGGGGAACAAGACATTGACGAAGTCTTTGAGTTGGTTACTACTGCATGGCCATATCGCGCTCTCCCTTATGACGATTATATCGAAGTAATTGACATGCTAGAAGATGAAAAGAGATTGTGGGTTGATTGGGAGGAAAATACCATCGGAAAGCGAGGTTACTCACAGATGATATATTACACAAACCTTGGTACAATTTCACCTGATAATAACTATCTAGTTCTGAATACAGATGGTTCAATGATTGGCCAGTTATCATCGTCATTCGTTTCAAGTGTTAGGCCTGGGGATGTTATTCTTCTTGGGGGTACAACATATCGAATTCAGTCAATTCAAGGTTCTAGGGTGAATGTGACACCAGTAACAGGATTCCGTCCTACTGTCCCATCTTGGTCTGGTGAAGCTCTTTCAAGAAGTCCTGAACTGTCTTTGGCTGTATTGAAACTTCAAAAGGCTACAATGTTGGCACTTAGGAGACAACGAGATCCTCGGCGTCTTTTGATGGAAGGTTATGGGCTTTCTAGGAAAATATCAGAATCGGTTGCTCGATTCATGGAGCAACACGTGGCAGAGTCATTTGAAGTCCCAGGTCCAAATCGAATAATGATGGAACAGATTGTTGGTGGGGTTACAACTTACATGGTAACAACATGTAGAGGCCGAGCATTCAACATGACTCTTGGATATTTCTTTGCAGGGGTCGCTTCTGCTCATGATATCCATGTACATGAGATTTCATTTGATGAAAATGGATTTCTCATTAAAATGTCTGATGATATTGACCCCGCTGCCTTCCCCGCAGTTTTTGAAGCAAACGACCATCGTAGTGTGATTGAAAGATATTTGTTAGACACTCAATTGTTTGCTAAGAGGTTCCGTGAAGTCGCTGGACGAAGTTTGATAATTCCTCGCCGCATTGGTGCTGAAGAGGTTTCACCTCAACAATTCCAACAAAAAGCCGATGCTTTACTAAAGAATCATCGAGCATTAGATGGGTCATTATTGATGAAAGAGGTATTCAATGAAATATTCCATGCTGATCTTGACATGTCTGGATTAAATCAATTCGTCAATGAGGTAGTTCAAGGCAGTTCTAGAATTTTACACACTAGAGTAAAGGTTCCTTCCCCGATTGGAATGAATCTATACATGTCAGCATTTGAAGATTTACTTTCAATGAGAACGAGAGCTTATCTAATCAAGGATATCGACCCAGAAATCCTTAGACGTTTACTTGGGCAAAGAGCTCTTGCAACCCAATTGGATGAAGAACAAGTCAATACTTACTACAATGACAAAGTTTCAATTCCTAAAGATGCAGAGTCCCTTCTAGACTTAATGGAAATGGGGGGTGGGTTAGATAAGAACCACGAAAACCCACTTTACCGAGATAAATTAGAAGGAATTGAAAAAGAAGAAATCCGGTCCTGGATTCGTCAACTTATTGATAAAGGAGAAATCGTTAGAGTTTCTAATACTGGACACGAAGGGATTGACAATAAATGGTTCTCAAAAAGAATGGGGGATATTCATGGCACATTAGGAGTATTGTCTTCTCATAACGCGGAAGAATTTGACGACCTTCGCCAATTTTATCTTGGTGGTATGACTTATGATACGAGCACTAAATACAAAGACACTGAAGCAATTGATTGGGAACCAACCCCTCTATCCGATCCTCATGAGTGCCTTCGTGTGAAGTTAGTTGACCTACTAGGTAGTGAAGGGCCACAGACATTAGACATACTTGTTGAAAGATTACCGTTCCCTAAGGAAATGATTGAGAATATACTTCATGAATTAGAAGTTCGCAATATTGTCACAATTGGATTCTATAGACAAACAGAAGAAGGGGAATTTATCTTACGTGTAGATGAACATTATCTTACTGGTGGAGAGGAAGAAGTAATTGCTTATCGTAACCTGCAAAATTTATTGTTAACAAAATCCTTCAAATTACATGATGACCCATTAGGTGCTCTTTCATCGCATGTAATGATTCAAAAGATGCATGAATTGTTGGATAGGGTGAAGGATTTCCGTTTTGCTGATTGGAAGGATATGAAGCATGATTCAGATGTTTTGATGGGCCGATTACTGCATAATCGCATTGGATATACCAAAAAAGATCAGATGGGTCTCCTTCTAGGTTTGAGGCCCGAACCATGGATTGGTGATATGGAAGCGAAATTAATGACCAAAGTTCCCGCAGGGGAAAATGTAACTAGACAACAAATTTTAGTTGATATTCCACGTGATGATGATTCAAAACATTTGATGAATCGTGCAAAATATGCTCTAAACAATATGGAACGTCAATTACTTTATGTTAAACAATATGAAGAACTTCCAGAGAGGAAAAGAAGCCTTTCTTTATTCCACAGAGTACATGAGGTGTACCATCCATTACCATTTGATGATGCATTGGTTGAATTAATTAACAGGATAGGGCCAGTCAAAAGATATACCCTAGGGTGGTATATCAGTAGAGCTGGAGAAGAACTTGAAGATACATTGAAGTTACTTTTGGAGCAAGGTAGAATCACTAAAGTTTCAGCGCTACAACCAGGGTTAACGGATTTCTATTGTATTCCTTCTGATGTATCTAAGGTCAAAAAACGGATTCGTGAAGATAGGCAGATGCGAATCTTAACACAATCAGATCCATTCTGTTCACGTTTTATTCAAGAAGTAAGATATGTGTTGAAACAAGGTTGGTATTATCCTGTATTCAAAGGAGTAGACCCAGTTGGTAGAATATTGATGTACAAGGTAAATGATTACCTTGAAATTAAAGATATTCATATTCCACATGCATACTTAGATGAATTTGTTGAGCAATTCGAACGTCTATTGGAAAATTACAGAGATACCCTTGTTGAAATTTCAGTGTTAACTAATTTCAATGGTGAAAATATTTCCGAGGCTCGAAAGGAAACCATAGATGCATTCACTAGAATTGGCTTCGAAGCGATTGGTGATGGGCGCAGAATGATTCGCGGCGGTGTCATGGATCCTAGGCCAGTCAAAGAATCTGTTAGAGTTTTGTTCTACAATCATAAAATGCATCAAGACACAAGAAGTGAAAATGAAACTATTGCAGTAAAAGACCTAATGGAAATTAGAGATGACTTTGCCCTGCGTGGACGCAGTGAAGCATACCGAGTCAACCTCTCATCAATGGCAAGTGCTAATCAGTTACATCAAGGAACCAATTTAACGGGACATAGAGTGTATGCTCCATATTCGCACTTCCAAAAGTTACTAACAATTCGTAATTTACCACCCGATGAAGAATTATTGGATGTTTTAGATTTCTTCACAGATAATTCGGACCCTCAATTATTCATGGATAGGCATGCGTTACGCCGTTCAGAATTCCGTAAACTCGCTCAGCCACTCATTCGCTCAGGTCACTTAGTTCAAGATTATAGAGGGGGTTTCCGTACAGTTCATCCAACTATTATCACAGACCACTGGCAATTTAAGCAAGATTATCTCATTGAATTGATAAAAGAAATTCCAGTTATTACTATGAAACAATGTGAAAAAATGGCTGGGAAGCCATACAAACCAGAAGAAATCATGACCGTTCTTCAATATCTAGTTGATGAAGGCGAACTAATCAAGGGTTTCTTGTTAGAAGATTTGAATCAGGTTTGTTGGGGGAGGAAGGAGATGCTTGAGAGTTCAACAGGAGTTCCAATGATGAGGGATTTCGTGTTGCCTCCGTCCGACCCTCTAGCGCCATACTTTGCCTCATTATTGCGAGAACGATTTGGTTTTGGTTCTGCGTACTTAGTATTCCATAATGAAGAACCGATAGCTGCCTTCAAGGCAAATACAAGATTGAATATTATTGATGTCAAGGACATCGTTGCAGATCCGAAATTGGAAAAACAAGCTTTGAGAGTCATGAAAGAATTTGCTTGGGAACATAGCATGCCGCTTCGTGGAAAGGTTCTTGAAAAACTCAAGAAACGTTAGACCTTTTTTTGGGCATAAAAGGATCCATCAATCTGAGAATATTATTATGGAGTTCTGGTAGAATTTCAAATAAGACAATAGCGATTAAAAACATGGCAAATAGACTGCCAACTTTAGCAGCATAAGAATGGGCAAAATCAAACATCCCCATTCCTAACCAATGCCAGTCACGGTATGTCATATCAAGATAAATTATTCCGGCGTTTCGAAACACATTGAGAATATGAATAAGGGGTAATGTGATGAATAAGCCACGTGCCCTTAATTTCCAAGGTGTTTTCTTGAGAGCAATCAATGCTCCAACAAAGACAATCATCGATTGTAGTGCACTACAGGCAAGAATTATTGATACGCCTGTAGGGGTTCCGTCAGTGTGTTCAATTGGTATGAAGAATCCTCCTTCGCCAAGTGGTTCAAGGTAAAGCCATGGGTTACCCGTGAATTCAGAAAATAGTGAAGTTGAACCATCTAGGTATTCTACTTGAGCGGGACCAACTTGTAGATCCGCAATCCCCGTTATTTTCAGAAAGAATACAGCCTGAACAGCAGTGAACCAAACTAGTGCTACTGAGAGATAAGGTATCCACGAGATGGCTAAGTATGGGAGGGCAGACCAGAAAACTGCACCTTTTAACCAATATAATGCCGGCTCTTCTTCACCACGTTTTTGAGTATTGTATTCCCACACTCCTACAGCAATACCGACAGGTAAAGTTGCCGCAGACATTAGAATTAATACAGGGTCTGCTAATTCGATGTAATGAGGTGTATCAAGGAAAAAATATGTAGAAATTGATACCCAGCCAATTGATGAAATTGAAGCCTTGTTATCCATTTTACTATGGAAGGAATAACCTAAGGTCGCAAGTCCTAACAATGCAAATACAAGCCTTACTTCTTCTATCCCCATTTATCGTTCCCTCCCGTGTTTAATGGTAGTTTAAGTCACCTATTTGTATTGTCGCGGTTCAACAAGTCGTAAATAGGCTGTCCGTCAGCGATTGCTCAGTGGTGACATGGAGAACTACGACTTTTCAGTATTTTTAGAGGCGTATAAAGGCGATTTAATTGGTGCTATTAACGCCCTCAATCAAGCGGATTTGAATCAATTAACCAATGAAATCCTTTCAGTGATGGACAACGGCGGTACAATTCATTTCATAGGAAATGGTGGTTCTGCAGCGACCCCTTCTCATTCTGCAGGAGATTGGAGTAAAGAATTGGGTGTCAAGACTGTTTGCCACACAGACAATACCGCTTCATTAACAGCTTGGGCAAATGATACTGGATATGGTAACATCTTTGCCGGCGCTCTTGGTACTTGGGCAAAAGCCGGTGATTTAGTAGTTGGATACAGTGGTTCTGGTAACTCAGAGAATGTTTTGAATGGTATGGTCAAAGCCATAGAGATTGGTTGTAGAACGGCCGCAATCACTGGGAATTACAAAAATGGTGCAGGGGGTAAATTAGCACAAATGGTGGATGTAGCCATCATTTGTGAAACTACTTCAATGGAGAGAATTGAGGATTTACAACTGATTATTAATCACATGGTGAAGGAAGCCGTAAAATTAGAAAGAAATCTTCCAAGTCATTCATGAGGCGAATTTTACATGTTACCATCACGTCACTTGTCTAAGTTAACTGACTTAGCCAAATTCCCTCCATTACCTAACAACCAAACATGGGGGGGTGAAATTGCATACCTTGACCGCGATGGAGTCCTAAATGTTGGCAGTGAGGATTACATCAATTCAGTTGACGAATTAGAGGTATTACCTGGTGCCGCATCTGCTGTTGCAAGAATAAGGAATGCAGGATTTAGAATTTGTATAGTGACAAATCAATCACCAGTAGGTAGGGGTTTGTGGGGTCACGAAAGGCTTGCTGAGGTTAATTCAGCCCTTCAAAGAATACTGCTTGAAGAAAATGAAGATGCCCATCTCGATGTCATTCTATACAGCCCCTATGTTCCTTGGAGTAATGCTTGGGCTCGTAAGGGCAATCCTGGGATGTTGCAAGTAGGTCGGCAAATTATTGATGCTACTGAAATGGATAAAGCCCTCTCGGAATTTGACTACGGGATGGATTATGTCTCGAGAGATGAAGGTAATTCATTCATGGTTGGTGACCGTATGGCAGATATGAAAGCTGGATTGAATCACGGCGTGAGGACATTCCGCTGCGATCAAAATATTGGAGTTGAGGATGTAATTGAACGCGTACTCGATTTCTCAGACTCTGGCGACAGCCTCTGAAACGACGCCCTCAAGTGCTACCGCCACGCGCCCAACACCAATGGCTTGGATTGGTCTTGATGATACCGACTCCCTTGATGGTGGGTGTACCACTTGGGATTTCCACCTTCTGTTAACTCATTTAGAAGAATGCGGTTTCACTATTGTCGGTCACCCTAATTTGGTGAGGTTGTGGCCGTTTGCACCTGAAAGAACAAGAGGCAATGCCGCTCTTTCTGCTGAAGTCCAATCTTCATCAAATGGTATTTCTGATATTCTAGAAAATTGGTTCAACAAACAGTATAATTCAATTAAATCATCCAAAAATGATGTTATTTCAGAATCTGCTAGCCCAGTCTTGGTTTTTACAGAAACTAGGTTTCCTGAAGAATGGTATTGGAATGCAGTAAGAGGTTATGTTGATCCCGGCAATAGAATAAATGATGTATCATCTTTTCCTTCAGCTAGGTTTTGGTCAAAAGAAGATGATTCAGATTCACCTTTTTTGACAAGAGGATTAGTAGGTGCTTCAAGCGCAATTGCTTGGAGGGGTGAAAATGATTGGACTTGGGAAGCAACTGCTTGGAGAATGGCTGAAAACATTGGCAAAACTCGCAAAGTTCCGAGTATTTTGGTTGGAGAGATGTCCGACAAATTCCCTAAAACTATTCTTAATCGGGACCCAAATGCTGGTGATTCGCTAATTGCCCCTAGGACTCCGTGCCCCGTTCTATATGGGATTAGGTCGGAGGATAGTTCAATTGCTGAGCAAGCACATAATTGGTTACAGTCTAATGAAGATGTGGAACAGGCATTTGCTATGCGTGTTCATCGAAGTAATCAAGCAACAGATGACCACATTCAGAACACCGGCTCTGGAATGGTAATTTCAAAAGTTAGAGAAGTAAAGGGTGGGCATGCATCCCTTGGTGTGTTTGACGGGGAGAAACAATGCACTTTAGTTGCCTTCAAACAAGGAGGGGAAGTGAATCGCTTACTGAAATCTCTTGTTGTGGGGGATTTAGTAAAATGGAGGGCCCTTATTTCGCCTAATGGCGAATTTCATTTGGAATCCTTAATGTGTTCAGATGGGGTGCCACGTCAACTTTCTCGCCCTAATTGTCAATGTGGTGGTAAATTATGCCGCCAGGGTATTGGGCAGCCATTACGTTGTGAGCAATGTGGTGCTAATGAAGAGTCGGTGTGGGTAAATACGGGATTTGAATCAATCGACCAATGGGTGGAACCGCCTAGTTCTAATCGCCGACATTTGGCCAAACCTCTGAACCGACAAGCGAAGGGGTAATTGAGGAGAGGTCGTCTCGGCACCTCATGGTTGATTCAGTATCAATAGCATATGTTCTGTTGTTAATGGCTTCAGGAGCCTTAGCATACCTCATTATCAAGATGATTAAGCGTAATCAACAATCGATAATTGCCGACAATGCTCCTGTGATTGCAGGTTCAGATGAATTAGGTGGCAAAGCAAAAGATCCGGACCAATTCAATGAACCAGATGATGATGCTCTTGATGAAATGGGTGAGTTGTTGTCATCTGCTGCAGAAGCTCAAGGAATTGAGTATGAAGAGGACTAATACTCAACTAAACCCTTCATCATTAATTTGGAGTTGAATCGTCTCTTCTTCAGCAAGAAGAGTCCTTTTTTGTAATCCGCCTTCTGTAATTGTTAGCCGCCAATTAGTTGGTGTGAGATGTTCAAGTAAATTTTTACCGCGGGTTTTCCATTGTTGCTTACCACTAGCGTCACTATAAAGTGCAGAAGTAATTAGTAACTTACATTCTGTTGATTCAAGAATTTTGCAAATTGTTTCAATTGCAGAAATCGCTAACCTGTCTGGTTGCCCTGTTCTTGGAGTCCAATCATCAATCACAAATAATTGTGGAGTTAATCTTTCGGCTAGTTTTCCTGCAGTCAAGACTCCACCTGCGATTACTTCGCCACACTCCATCATGTGGAATTTTGCTAATGAAACAACATCTACATCACTGAGAATCTGGCTAAATCTTTGCGAATCAGGTGTTTTTTCGCAAACCCAAATCACCCTTCCACCATTAATCAAAGCATCCCGCGCATATTGTAATGCTAACGAAGTTCCACCACAGCCTTCACCCACTGCCAAGTGCGTAATAGGGGGTAATTCTGGGAGGGCCACGGTGATTGGCTTGTTTGGAGGTTTTTGAACACTTAGTTTGAAAACCATACATTCTTCGGTAATTGCTATGACCATTCACTATGTGGGGTGCCTATGAGCAGTAGTCGGGATGGAGAGAGAATCCCTCGTCGTTCACTCCCAGCATTTGAGGAAATTGATGGTGGTTTGCGAGGTGCATTACGCACTCATGGCTTGATTGGTACTGCTTTGTTAGACAAGAATCAGTATGGGCCTCAAGCAATGATTCTCCTGCTCGTAATAACTGCAACGTGCACAGGATTAGTGCTCGGTGGATTGATGCTTATCACTTGATGGCAGCGCGGGCCAGTGCTACAGCTTCATCAACTAATTCTGCTGAAACCCCTAGATGGCTATTAGGATCAAACAAAGCGTGAAGTTCATCTCCATCAAATGCTGCTGCAATAGTTGGTGTCATCGCACAAATATCCTCTAAGTGTACACCTTTCTGTAGGGATTCCATTGAGGCAGAACGAAGCACTTCATGTGCCTCATCTCTTGGTATTCCGTTTTCAACTAGAGCAATCATGACTTTTTCAGCCATGACTAACCCGTTTTGTGAATTGATGTTGCGTAACATGTTGTCTTTGTCGACTACTAGTTTACCCAATACACGATCACATTTTGATAATACATCATCCAAAAGAACAACTGAGTGTGAAAGAGTGAATCTCTCAGCGCTGGAATTGGCTAAATCACGTTCATGCCAAAGAAGGGCATTTTCCCATGTTGGTAACATCATTGCTCTAACTACGCGAGCCAAGCCACAGGCATTTTCAGCAGTAATTGGGTTTCGCTTGTGAGCCATGGTAGAGGAACCAACTTGCTTTTCAACATCAAAATATTCACCAACTTCTGCGATTTCAGTTCGCTGAAGATTTCTAATTTCCTGCAACACTTTTTCAACACTGGTTGCTACATTTGCCATCCAAGAAACCCACTCAATATATCGGTCCCGGCCTACAACTTGGGTAGTCACTAGGGGAATCCCTAGGCCCAAGTGAGTCATGATATGTGCCTGTAATTCCCTTGCGTGTTCACCTTGTGCTGCTCCGGTTCCAACAGCACCCAGGAATTTTCCAACACATACTCTTGGAGTAAGTTCCTGAAGTCGAATAAGATGTCGTCTAAATTCATCTACCCAAACCGCTACCTTCAATCCAAAAGTGATTGGGACGGCTGCTTGTCCATGAGTGCGCCCGAGGCAAACGGTGTCTCTCTCTCTTTCCGCCAAATCAGCAATGGTTGAAATTAATGTTGAAATTATCTGAGTTTGTTGATCAATTGAATCTCTGATTTGTAACGCTACTGCTGTATCAACAATATCGTTAGATGTAGCGCCAAGGTGAATACACCATCCCGCATCTCCAGCTTTCTCTGCCATTGCTTTGGTGAGCGCCATTATGTCGTGTTTTGTTTCAGCCTCAATTTCTTCTACTCTTTCCTTGGTGACAATTTCAGGGTTAGAGATTGCTGCAACGGCATCATAGTCTGATTGTGAGACTTTCCCAAGTTCTTTGTGTGCCCATATTAACGCTCGTTCAACTTCAAGTTGTCGAGAGTGTCGACCAAGGTCAGACCATATGTCTTTGACAGCGTCGCGGCCATACCGATAATCAAGTGGACAGAGTGGCATTGAGGTATCCTCAACTCGGCCGAGAGGGGGCTTTGGTTTGAGGATAACGCCCGCATTACTCAGCAAAAGTAACGTCATTAATCAATAAATGACCCCGTTGCCTTGACCAAACCGTATCCCCATTTATGCATATTTTTTTATCCATCCAGGGGCTTTTTAGTATAGTAGTTTCAAACTCACCACCTTCTCCATCAACTGAAAAACGGTGTTGTTTAGCCAGTAATTCTAATTCTTTCAAACTCTTTCTATCCAGTGTTTTCCCGACCCAGCTTTGGTCTAACCCATCACAAGAAACTGAACTAAACAATAATTCAAATCCGTGATGTACAAGGTCGCGCATATGATTCTGTGCATTATGATGCCATAGAGGACAAAATGATTTGACTCCGAGTCGCTGTGCCATCTGTTCAATCCTAGTTTTTTGGTAATCACTTCGTAATGCACCAGTTACAATGGCATCAATCGTTTTATTTGGCACAAGTTTGGCTATGGGTTGAGTAATATTCAACCTGTAATTGAAAATTTCTGATGTTTCTTGGCTTGTCCAATTCTGGTTAGGGGTTTGAGAATTCCCACCTTCAATAATTGGCCTTAAATTAACCTCAAGTTCAGCGATTTCAGTATCCTCATCTCCGCTCACATCAATTTGTAACCATGGTATATTACCTGAACTAGCCTGCAATCCTGCAATTGAAGTTGCTGGCACTTGGAACATCATTGAATCTTGTCCTGTAACGTTGATGGTGACGATACCAGCAACATCCCATCCTTTCATCAAAGCCCACCAAACTGAGTAACACGAATCTTTACCTCCAGATGATAGCACAATGACTCGCATGAATGGCGCATGATGTAGTGGGTGAAAAAGAAGTGGGCGATGCTTTAGATTGTGATTCTCGGTTCTCAAGGTTCATAAGAGTCCGTCCGACAGCCGGGCTTAGGTGAGCAGATGCAACCAAGCGGAAGAGGATACGACCATGGAATCACAACATTCAGTCCTGATGGCAGATTGTTTCAAGTTGAATATGCAAGAGAATCTGTAAAAAGAGGTACTACAACAGTTGGATTGAAGTATCGCGGCGGGGTATTATTGATTGTTGACAAGCGAATTGCTAGTCGGTTAATTATCCCAGAATCAATTGATAAAGTCTACAAAATTGATGATCACATAGGATTTGCAACATCAGGGCTTGTAGCCGATGCACGACAACTTGTTGCAAGGGCTCGTGCAGAATGTCAAATTAACCGAATCACCTATAGCGACAAAGTTCCAGTGGATATTTTGACAAAGAAAATCTGCAATTTTAAACAATCATTCACACAGTATGGCGGGACTAGACCATTTGGAACAGCACTTTTGATTGCTGGAGTAGATGAAAACGGAATCCACCTATACGAAACTGACCCAAGTGGTGCATACCAATCCTATCAGGCGGGTGCAGTAGGAAGAGGACGAAATTCAGTTGTTGAATTTTTTGAGAATAAATGGAAGAAGAACATGACTCAAAACGCAGCAGTAAAACTTGGATTAGAAGCACTTCGCTCATCTTTGGATGATGGTGATTTGAACAAGAATGCTGTTCAGATTGCAGTACTTAACAAAGATGGATTCCGATTGATGGACCAAGAAGA
Organism: Candidatus Thalassarchaeaceae archaeon; assembly: GCA_965659915.1. Lineage (GTDB taxonomy): Archaea > Thermoplasmatota > Poseidoniia > Poseidoniales > Thalassarchaeaceae > MGIIb-Q1. Next base: position 1,151 of record CBFHYB010000002.1, on the reverse strand, counting down.
AACAATTGCTCATATTGACAAGTTACCTGCAAATGATGAATGATTACTGCGAAGATGCTATGCGCATCCTCCCTCCTCGCTCATCTTGGAGATACCCTCATGGTTAGTATGGATGATGCTATTATCGCCCGTTTTGAAAGAGGCGGAAAGAGGTATGAGGTGTTGGTTGACCCTGATTTGGTTCACCAATGGAAAGAAGACCAAAGTAGTGTGGAGCTTGATGATTTGTTGGCCACTGACGAGGTTTGGCATGATGTCAAGAATGGAGAGAGACCCACTAGTGAAAAATTAGAGGGAGTATTTGGAACAACAGAGTTAGCAACATGTGTTGAGAAAATTATTTTGGAAGGGAGTATTCAACTCACTACTGAACAACGGAAAAAAATGATTCAGGAAAAAACAAGACAGGTTATTGCTGATATTTGTATGCTGGGAATAGACCCTCAAACTAAACTTCCCCATCCTCCGCAGAGAGTTGAGAACGCTCTTCTTGAGGCTAGGTTCAAGGCGGATCCATTCAAATCGGTTGAAAAGCAAGTTAAAGATGCGGTCGCAATGATAAGGGAATTGATTCCTATTTCATTCACGACGGTCAAGTTAGCATTCAAAGTTGGAGGTACTAATTATGGCTCGGTTTTTGCCTTGGTTCGTGAGGATGTTCTCCGTGAAGATTGGTTATCTAATGGTGATTGGGCATTCACTGTAGAGATACCTGCTGGGATGAAAAATGATTACATCGCTAAAGTGGGGAAAAGAGCCTCTGATGTTGTGGTAAAAGAGTTGAAGTGAAACAACTCAATTAGCCATTTAATATGCAACGGTTATAGATGATGGGCCGGTCGGCCGGCTCGGAGAAGAAACATGAGTAGTAGTGGCGCCTCGGATGGGCGCACTTCGGCTGCATCCGGCAGCCTGGTGATACCCGGCGATAAAATTAGTTCAGATACAAGTGACCGACTTGGTCACGGAGTCATAAAATTGAACGGTGAATTGATAGCAACCAAACTTGGTTACTTGGTTGAAAAATCCGGTGAAATCTCAATTATACCAGTACATACTGCTTACTTTCCTAGACCCGGTGATTTAGTAATCGGATACATTGAAGGCATGAGATCTAATATTTGGTTTATTGACTTGAATGCCCCATTCAA
>CBFHYB010000001.1:24261-43781 GCA_965659915.1 Candidatus Thalassarchaeaceae archaeon | reverse complement strand
AATCACATAAACATGGACGCCCCCACATTTTACCTCAGTACACTCCTTGCAATTAATGGTCATAAGCCAAACTTACCCCCATCCATATTTGAATCTAATCATGGATAATAGCCAACAAAATTATCATCTTTGAATAACACTCAATATGGAATAGCCCTTGGGCCATGCCAATGAGAATGAAATTCAGTGGAATCTTGGCGGCATTTGTTATCCTCTCCCTAGTGGGTTTAAGCCTCACACAAGTGAGTGCAAGACCAACTGGAATAAGCAACGTGCAATTTGGTTGTACCTGCCATTCAGGAAGCGCTACTGAAGGGGTAGTGATCACCCTTGATGGTGTACCAGATAACTACGCTGCAGGAGAAACAATGACTCTTACAATAACCATCACAGGAGGACCGGATGCAGGGGGTGAAAACCATGGTGGTTTCAACTTAGATGCGAGCGCAGGAACGCTAGCACCTTTCGATAATACCTCACAACTCATGGATGGGGAAATGACTCACACAGAGTTTGGAAATGACCAACGAACTTGGCAAGTCAATTGGACTGCGCCAGCAGATAATACCACAGATATCACCTTCACAGCGCATGGGAATGCAGTAAATGGCGATGGCTCGGCTAGTTCGGATGACAAATGGAACAAGGTTGTGGTGACCCTTGCTGGTGAAACACCAGAAGGTGGTGGAACAACAGATGATGAAACCCCTGGTTTCACACTGATAGCAACGCTTGCGATTGTCTGCCTAGCGGGGATTGCAACCAAAAAACGCCGATATTAGGTATCCATGATGCGATCACCCGCATCACCTAAGCCAGGAACAATGTAGCCTTGGGAATTCAATCTCTCATCAATCGCTGCCATCCAGATTTTGACATCAGCGTGTGCCGCGCGCAAGGCGGCAATCCCTTCAGGTGCGGCAATCAATCCAATAAATCGAATATCAGAAATTCCAGTCTCTTTCAACCTTGAAATCGCGGCAATTGCCGAGCCACCAGTGGCCAACATCGGATCAACAACTAGCGCCAAATCCACATTTGGCGGAGTTGGCAATTTGTCATAATAGTAAACGGGCTCAAGAGTCTCTTCATCTCTAAACAGACCAACGTGGAGAACCCGTGCCATTGGTAACATTTCATGAGCAGTATCACTCATCCCAAGACCTGCCCGAAGAATCGGTACTATGCCTATCCTTGGGGCTATGCTCTCCCCTGAGAACGAAGTAAGTGGGGTTTCACGCTCATCTTTAGTGGTGGAAAGGTCACGTGTAGCCTCAGACATCAAAATCTGGGTGATTTCACGAGCTAAATTACGAAACAATACTGACGATGTCTCACGATCTCGCAGGCGCGTCAACTTGTGCGCTATCAGCGCGTGCTCTGGAACTACAACCATTGAATCAGATTCATTTGCCATTTTTTCACCTCAAGTTTTCTTTTCATAATTGAAAGCGTCAGGTAGCAGTTCAGCAAGTTGCCACACTTTACCAACTTCGCCTTCTGGTGTGGCACCTATCACTTCGATATCTCGGCAGTGGTCCCACAACAGTTGCCTACAAGCCCCACATGGGCCGAGGGGGTGACCACTATCACCATCAAAGTCTGGTTGACCTTCTGAATCATGTTGAATACCGACTATCGCAATACGCGTGAATTCTCTCTCACCCTCTGAGAGAGCTTTGGTTAATGCCACCCTTTCTGCGCAAATTGTTAGGCCGTACGAGTCCGATTCCACATTACAACCTGTAAACACCTCACCTTGCGTGGTTTCTAATGCCGCACCCACATGGAAATTAGAGTGCTGTGCTACCGCGTTTTTGCTAACCTTAAGGGCAAGCGCAACTAATTCTTCACGGCTGTTTTTGGTTGTTGAATCCATGCTCAGTCTCTCCCCTTGTATGAAGCGTGTAGTAACCTCAGACTTGAACTGAACGGATGAGTCACAGCGCATGTTCTACATGGCTTGACCGTTTAATTGAAGTCGGATAGGTGGTCGCCAAATCACCAAGCAGGGGTACCCGAGTGGTCAAAGGGGCTGGGTTTAGGTCCCAGTGCGTAGTGCTTCGCAGGTTCAAATCCTGTTCCCTGCACCAAATTATTTTACTGAAACAAAAGGATGTTCCCTTTACAATAATCAATGATTAATCACTTTTAGGCAACTCTGCGGAGGGTTTCTTTCATAACCCACGCATCTCGTCAAACGGTTTAGAGGAGTTCAGTTGACCAAGATAGGTATACTCGGGCTTGGCAATTGGGGCACTGCGTTAGCCAATATTTGGGCTAAAGATGGACACTCAGTCATCGGCTGGACTGTAGAGACTGAAGTATACGAGTCAATGGTCCTCAACAATGTCAATGAAAAATATCTACCTGATGTGGAACTACCTGGTGTTGACGCAACTCTTGATATTGGCGAGGTTTGTGACGCATCTGAACTTCTCATTTTAGCGGTACCATCTGGTGTAATCCTCTCAGTAGTTGACCAACTTCTTCCTCACCTCAGACCATCCCATGTCTTAGTTGACCTCGCTAAGGGAATCGCCCCCGAAGAGGAAGGAGAGAGCGGCCTAATTTCAGCCGCTATTGAGAAGCGACTGAAAAGTGCTGATCTTACTAACCCAGTTGTTGTATTAACTGGCCCAACCATTGCCCCAGAAGTTGCTCGTGGAGTCTTAACAAACGCATTGGTTGCTGCTCACGACCGCTCAGTTGCTGAAAGAGTAGCGAGTAGGTTGTCAACAGATTCTCTCGTCCTCAAGGCTGCAGACGACCCCGTTGGAGCAGAATTATGGGGCGCTTTCAAAAATACAATTGCCCTTGCTTGTGGAATCGTTGATGGATTACGCGATGGCATTGGTGGTGATAATCTGAAAGCAGCATTGGTTCCAATTGGCTTTGCCGAAGGCAGAAAATTGTTGATTTTACTCGGTGCAGGAGAAGAAACATCACTTGGGCCAGCCGGTTTGGGTGATTTGTATGTTACAAGCACCTCTCCACGTAGCCGTAATAGGACACTTGGACAAAAACTCGGTGAAGGTAAAACCTTGGAAGAGGGTTTAGCAGAAATGCACATGGTTGCTGAAGGAGTTCGTGCCGCACGTATGTTCCGCAAGCGAGCAAACCAAGTTGGTTGTCCTGCCCCATTTATTGAATCCCTCAACATTCTGTTAGATGGTGATATATCTGCAGAAGAGTGTGTTAGACGTATGGTTGAGCAAAGTCTGTGAGTGCCATTTTGGACATCTCAACTACACTCTAGCCAATCAAATATACCAAAGGGGAGATGCCTCTCCGAGATACATGGCGATGGAGGATTTGTCTCAGTTGGAGCGGCGACTGTTTGAGTGGATCAAGAAATCTGACTTTGAGTCAGTTCCATGGTCTAGCCAGCGCGCCGCAGAAGCTTTTGATGTGAGTGAAAATGAAATTTTAGAGGCGCTTGCGGCTCTAACTTCAAAGGTTCCACACAATATTTATGTGCACTATAATGATGGTGCAATCCGCGTTTCTGCCGAATAATATTAATTATTCAGAGGTGTTATTTGACCCACCTAATTTTTTTGAAAGGTATACCATTCCTGTAACATAAGCCACCCAAAGCACCACTTCAAGAAGTGCTGGATTTCCATTCCAACCGAAGAGTGCCTTGAAAATACCACCAATTACACCTTTTTCATGTAATGCAGGATAATTCCCAGACGCTGCATCAGCATCACTGACATCAGGATTAACATCCCATATGTGTTCAACTACAGTGGGAGCAGCCCCCGCTTCCTGTAACTCATGAAATCCATGAGCAACCAAACCTGCTGCAAACAGAATTAACAAAACATTTGTGACTTTGAATAATTTTTTGATATCAACTTCCAAACCTTTCTTGAAGAATCCGAAAGCCAATACTGAAGCCATCAAGATGCCTATCAACACCCCAAGTATTGCGCCGCTACCCTCAGTCCCAGCACCGATAAAAATGACTGTTTCACTACCCTCACGCCAAACTGAGAGAAAAGAAATCATGAACAGGCCTGCTCCCTGTTTGGTGCGGTAAGCCTCGTCTGCCCATTCTTCAAGTTCCGCCGCAGAGGGGTGGCGGATGAAGTGAATTATTACTGCGGTAAGAAGTGCTGCTGCTGTTAGTTCAAGAATCCCTTCAAACATTGCTTCATGCTCATTGAATGATTCAACCCCACCCCAAATCCATGCAAAAAGAGCAGCCACCACAAGGCTGGCTAAGACTCCGGCACCGACTCCTTTCCAAATCCAATTTGCTAGATCACCACGTTCGCTACGTGCTAACCAGGTGAGCAAAACCCCGATAATAAGAGCGGCTTCGACTGCTTCTCTAAAACCAATTAATCCACCCGCCCAAATGTCGGACCACAAGAAGTCAGATGCCATGGGGTTGCACGGTTTAGGTTGCCCTAATAAATATTAGGTTGCCCTAAACTTTCAAAATCATTTGATGTGAAAACACGATTAAATTAGAATCCTTATTTTTACACTGATAACCACTCATCAACATAAGATTGTGCGCCGGGATTTCCTAAAAATGGGTCTGGCCCCATCTTGATAACAGTAAGAAGATGTATCTCGCCACCCCAAGTTGGTATCCAAACTGTAATCATTTCTCCAGAGGGGTGCATTCCAAACAAATCGAGCATGATATCATCATGGGTATACAGAAGATTAACATCACCATAATCATGAACCACCCCCCCATGAATTGGTGAAAGCGAAAATGCATTTGGCCCAGTCCAATCGTCCATCAGTGATGCGGCTTCCTGAAACCTATCCTCCTTAGCCCCACTAACATCTGAAACAAACTTCACACCTTGCGGAGCCAGCATTGGATTCAAAACACCTGGAACTTGTAAATGAGTTTCAACCACAATCGCTCCATCTGCTAAAATCCAAATGTATTGCTCAGATGCTGGCCAAGGTGGTGCATTCTCTTGCTCTTCACTTAGTGGAGACCCCCATACTTCCTCGCCAATTGGAGTACTTGGAGGAACAAATCCAGCTAATAAGTGGATTATCAATACAAATACGATTGCAAGTGCCCTTGCGTTACTCCGTTGTTGCCATTCACGGCGTTGTTGTTCGCTTCTAGTTGCTAAAATTGCTGATATGACTGAGCCACCAACCAACACCATCCAAATTCCAAGCGGAATCAGCCATAGAAACAGCAGACAAAACAGTAAACCAGCAATGTAAGGATCTGCGCGCAACCAATCGCTGAAAATGGCTTCTGGATGCTTCTCTTGCCATTGACTCCACTGCCACACTAAAATGAGCACCAACGGTGCAAGCCAAGTGAGTAGTGAAAAGAGCAGAGTCATCGCCTTCAAGCCGATGTAAGAGGCAGGTGGCATAAACCTCTTTGCAGTCATTAGAGCGAGGCGGCACTTTTGAGAACATGAGCCATCATTCAGATTCATGAGCGGAGGTGAGCCAGTGCTACAACTCTCCGAAGTCACTTTTCGCTACCGCATACCAAACTGGCCAAAGCCTTGGTTGAAAAAACTCGGTGCAGGTATTCACAAAGTCAATTTGGATGTACATTCTGGCTCAATTTTGGGACTCATCGGACCAAACGGCGCAGGGAAAACCACGCTATTGCACACCATTGCTGGGCTTCACGGACATGACTCGGGAAATGTGCGCCTTGCTGGCCAAGACAGAGAAATGTTAGGTTGGGCAAATGCTCAACGCCATATCGGGTTAATGCCAGAGAGGGTTAATTGGTCTGGGACTAGTACTCCACGGGAGGCACTCCGAAGAATTGTGACTATGCGCGGAGAGGGGGACTCACCCGAGCAGTTACTGGAATTAGTCGGCATGCGCAGTCGGATGGACACACCCTTAGAGAATATGAGTCAAGGAATGCGACAGCGGCTTTCACTCGCCTGTGCCCTACTTGGGTCTCCAGATATTTTGCTATTAGATGAACCTATGAATGGACTTGATCCAGTTGCACAGGCCGCTTTTCGCCGGCTTCTACGAAATCTGGCTGATAGTGGTGTGGCTATTATTGTCAGCAGCCATAACCTGCAAGAAATGGAATTATTTGTAGATTCATTAGCGATTCTACACCGTGGCCAAATGGTTTCTTACGGCTCTTTACAAGACGTAGAAAGAGCTCTTGGGTGCTCACCTTCACTTCTAATCGCTGGGAATGGATGGTGTCCACCTTCTGCAGGTTCATTTGGTACAGGAGTAACGATGGAAATGTGTGAAGCATGGCAGGGGGAAGAATGGCGCTTCACATTACATAGAAATGATGGCTGGACCAGTGACGAAAAACACGATGTTCTCCAAGCAATTGAAGGAGCAGGTGGCCGAATTAGTCTGCTTCAAACAGTACTTCCTAGCCTTGAAGATTTGTTGTCAGCCGCTACCGGTGAAGCAGCAGATGAAATCGGCTTTGAAATTGCTAGCGACTCAATGATTCCGGTTCGCACTTGGGAGGTCGGAGAAGATGAATAGGCTGACCCGAGAAAAACGTATTCTCAACCTCTCATGGTTTGAGGCTCGTCAACACTTCCGTAGCCCGCGAATGCTGGCCCTAATCGCCTTACTCACTCTATTCATTGGAGGAGGTAGTTGGGGGTTATCAGACCAAGACTCAGCAATAACTGCACAGTTGCAGATGGATACGCCTTACGAAATTCTATTTTTGGTCAGCCTATTTGTCCTATTTTCATCAACTCTAGGAGTAGTTTTACTCGGTTTTGATGGTATCAGCCGTAAGAGACTAACTGGTGAGTTGGCAATTGAACTGGTTCAACCCATTGATCGAACTGACTTAGCGCGCGCTCAACTACAGGGGTTGTGGTTTGCAGTATTCGCCCCCACTGCATTAGCATGCATTATTGGAATTATTTTGATTTATGCTCAAATGGATGCTTGGCCTTCTGTTGGTGAAATTGTTTACTTCATGATACCAACTGCATTAGTGATTTATTGGTACGCCTGTATTCAATTGCTTGCATCTAGTATTGCCAAGGATTTGGGGTCATCAGTTACTCTTGGTGTTGGAGTATGGATGTTATTCACCCTTATTTGGCTACTAGTAACAGCCGTAATTGCTTCACTCATGGGAGTTGATGTTACAAATCTAGAGTCAGTTGAATATAATCGATTTAGTGAAATTGTTGATTTATTTTCACCTAACGGAGTGTACCAACTTCTGCTTGAAAACAAACTTACTGGTGAAGATAGACCTACTATGAGTGCCATCTACATTTGGAGTGCTGCAGTGCTTTGGTCATTGATACCCAGCGCATTATTTCTAACCAGATTTAAGCGTCTAAAACCCTGACTGTAGCGTTGTAGTGTGCTCATGGCACATTTTATTGAGAATTATCATTACTTTCTCTAAAATAATTTATGAAAACTAAGAAATTGCCCCATATTTGATGATTTATTCCTAGAAATCAACTCGGTGTAATCTCTGACACTAAGTGTCAGCAGGGAAAACCCTCTTTCACTAAGCGCGTTCTCGCAGAAGTAATGGCGACTAGCAACGAGAGGTTATGCTTAGCATTTTTATTGACTGCACTAATGGTTTTTTCAACTCTATCATTATTTATGGAACCAGTTGAACCAGTAGATGAAATTGAAGTGATTGAGACAAATGACTTAACCAGCGGTAGACAAGGTCCATCTGCAGATGCATGTGAAGGAATATCGTTTGAAGATATGTTCTACTACAATTATGCTGAATTCACCGTTGAAATCAACGATGAATGGGATGGTGGATACGTCAAAGCAAAGGCAATGGTCAACGGCAGCTACACTACAACTCTAAGAAATGACTTAGACGGACTGTTTGAAGGATTAGCAGGTGGTGCAAACGGTTGGCTTTCCACTGACGAGAAAGATGGTGTGGAAGCAGTCGGTAAGGACTGCGTGGTTCAAACTTATACTCGAATTGGATTTAGAGATGGACCATCCCATCGAGGTGGACCAGGAGTAAACTGGAATAATGCAACTTGGATTAAAGAAGGTATGACTTTAGAAGAAACAAATCTAATCCCTGAAGGGCACCCTGAAAGGCGCAGTTGTAAGGACCAATTTGGAGGGCCGTCGGGAAGTCCTACTTGTGAAGAGATCCCAAATGAACCTGCAAATGCTGGACAGTGTGGGCCACATAGTTGTGACACGATAATTTTCCTCAATGCTTCTGTCTCATTTAGCCAGATGATTGATCCATCAGATTTCACCCTTGCCATGGTTGGAAGAAACCTAACAAATGCACAATTTGAGTATATTTTCCCTAATCAAGCAAGTCCACTCCGGATTGCAGATACTTACGAAAATCAAGATTGTAATGAGACATACTACGAAGATGATGAGGAGGCTGACGACTACGGTGTTACTTACACAGCACGTGAAGAGTGCCAATCCTACACTAACTTAGGAGACCTCGACTACTCATTGACTGCGGTCAATGATGGAACTAGTTTCTCACGCCGCTTTACCTATGATCCGGCTGACTGGCCGGCAGCACGTGGGTATTTCATCGATTTCACAACTTCAGCACCAGAGATAGACAACCCGCCTGTATGGAATGATGATGCACCTAGTGAGGGTGAATTATTGCCTGTAGCAGCAGTAGGTGAGAGCGAATATGTAGTTGACTTGGCAGACATAAATGCCTGGTTTAATGATGACCTAGGTGCAGGGATGCTCAATGTTGATTGCACTGGTGCAGCCGGATGGAGTCTTGTTGAAGCAGAGGCGAATCACTGGATGGTTACTTCACCATCAGATGGTGCTACAACCACTATTAGTTGCGAAGCAATTGATAGCAGTGGTCAATCAAGCGGAGCAAGAACATTCTCAGTAGCATCAATCTTTTCAGTTTCTGTTGCAAGTGCTACATCACTAGATGATCTAAAGTTCACTATGACTCCGACCTCGGAAGCGCCTAGTAGCATGTCAGTAAGTATTACCTTAATGCAAAACAATGTTGAAGTTTCAGACAGTATGTCAATGGACACTTCTGCTGCAAATATGGTGCTTAGTTTGTCCACTCTAATACCAGGGGATGTGAGTGTTAAAATTAGCGCGAATGGCGCCGGAATGGCACCATTTGAATACAGCTATGACCTTGGTTTAGCAAAACTGAGCCTACCGCCAAGTGTATCAATCACCGGTGGAGAATGGGTTAGTTCAAACTACATTTTACGAGGACAATTCTTTGATCCTGATGGTGAAGCAGTGAGTTTTACCTTGAAATTAGATGGGGTGCAAGCAGGCCAAGTTACTGTTACAGGGAACCAATGGGTAACCGACGAAATACCATTTGACCTACTAATTGAAGGAGTACACAATGTAACCATTGAAGCATGTGATAATTCTGGAGTTTGTGTAAGTGTTTCCGAAGATGTTGACAATACTTTCCTATTCGAAGTCATTGATGACGTGGTTAGCGACACTAGTAAGCCAGCAGTAGAGGAATCAGGGCTGCCAGCAGCTAGTATCGGTTTGACAATGATGGCTCTGCTAGGTGCAGGAATTGCTGTATCTCGCCGCCGAGACTGAGTGAAATTGAAGCAAACCGCCCCTTTGAACACCACTCAAAGGTGACAATTGAGGGTTGGAATTGAATGCCAAGACTCAAAACAGGTGGGCCACCGGCCCGAACTATGGAATTCTCTGGTAAGTTGGACCGCGAGAGCCATGAAGGTGGCCTTCTGGTTTCTTTTGTTGGTGAAGCACCTCACCTAGGAAGTGCCCTTGAAACCACTGAGGGGACCTATCTTGGTAGAGTAGACTCTGTTATCGGAAGAGTAGATGCTGCTCTAGTTCATGTAATGCCCACTGCGAATGGCCTTGATGTTAATTCAATTAGTGGAGCAACTATCACTATTCAACAGCGCCACCAACGAGAAGATACACGCAGAGATAACCAACGTGGAGGTTGGCAAGGCGGCAGAGACCGCGGTAATCGAGGTGGTGACCGCGGTAATCGCGGGGGTAGAGATAATCGTGGAGGAAACCGGGGTAATCAAAATCAAGGTGGAAACGATTGGGAATGCCCAGAATGCCGCAATAACAATTTCGCGTGGCGAGATACTTGCAATCGTTGCCCCACAAAACGGCCTTCCAATGCTGGTCGTGGTGGTGGCCGTGGGGGAAGCCGTGGAGACAACCGAGGTGGTAGCCGTGGTGGATACCAAGGTAACCGGGGAGGAAATCGAGGTGGTAGCCGTGGTGGATACCAAGGTAACCGAGGTGGCAACCGTGGAGGAAATCGAGGTGATAGCCGTGGTGGATACCAAGGTAACCGAGGTGGCGACCGTGGTGGCAACCGAGGGGGAAATCGTGGAGGCGACCGAGGTGGAAATCGTGGTGGTGACCGAGGTGGAAATCGTGGAGGTGACCGCGGAGGCAATCGAGGTGGTAGCCGTGGCGGATATCAAGGAAACCGAGGCGGAGATCGCGGTGGTGACCGTGGTGGAAATCGTGGTGGTGACCGTGGAGGAAATCGTGGAGGCGACCGAGGTGGCAACCGTGGAGGTAACCGAGGGGGAGCCTCAAAACCCCGCCATTGGGGTGACCGCAGCAATAGCCGAGGTGGAAATAGAGGACAAAAGCGTGGTGGACATCGCTCAAAGACTAACCCAAATAATCCATTTAGGCGCCGTGATAACTAATCACACTGTACGCCCGCATTCAGTGCAGTACAACTCATTTTTACGCTCATCTTTTTTCATTTTGAATGAATGACATTCTGGACAAGGAGGTAATCCTGTTCGGCGTATGAAGCGCCTAAATATACGCCTTTTAGGTAGCCTCGGCCAACCTTTTTTCGGCATCCTCACTTTTGGAATTGTTTCACCTAAGCCATGACATGCTGTCATCCTTCATCAATAATTCCAATGTGTGGGTAGCACATGTGTCCTATCTCGTAGTTAAATATTGAAATTACTGAGCCGGTGGGATTGAGAACCCAACCCCTCTCCGATAGGCATGGCAGTTGATGTTGAGGACTTATGGTTACAAGCATTAGACGCTCAAAATGAGGACGATAGAGATGAAATGTGCCGCCTAACTGATGATATCATCGCTGCAGATCCTGAACATGCTGAAGCGTGGTGGATGCGCGCTAATCTTGAACTTCCTCAACGCGGGGAGCCTAACCTAAGAGAAGCTTCTCGGTGCCTCAGAGCATGTCGTAAATCCGTTGAATATGACCCTGAAAATCGGCCAGCATGGTGGCGCGGCGGACAAATATTAGTGCAAGAATTGGGGATGCTTGAGGAAGCACTCGGTTGGTGGCAATTACGCCGTGAAGTATCTCCAACAGACCCAGAACCACTAATTGAACAGGTGGCAATTTTAGCAGATCTTGGGCAATATGCAATCTCTGCTGAACGACTAAACCAACTTTGGGCTGAAGGCATGGATGCTATGGCTCATAGTCAATTGATGAGAACTGCTCGCTTACATGAAACCGTGAAAAAAGCAGCAGAACGGGAAAAAACACTGATATTCCGCCCTTGGGAAAAAGACCACCCTGGTTGGAAGGATATTGAAATTCAGAGAAAGAGAAAGCCGGCCAATGAACAACTCACTTTCCTAATGTTAGCCGGACCAATAGTTATGTCTGAAGTTTTATTGTGGAATTCCTTTGAGTTCCAATCTACTTGGATTCCAATGATTTCAGGTTTCTTGTTAGTTGTGGGAACTGTTCTCATTGGAGTAAAGTGGTCAAAATCTTTGACGCGTAGATTAAACCGGCCTGCATACAACGTAATCAGAGCGACGGATGTTGAGATGAGTTCAGGAAAAACATGCTTCCCTAATGATTGGCGACCACTAAAACTCTACCAGACACTGCTGAATTACAGAACTACAGCATTCCAAGAACGACTGGAGAAGGTAGTGGATGCAGGAGAACCGCTACCCAAGAATTGGAAGCCAAATATTCCTGATATGACTACTGTTGACCTCATTTTTGAGGAAGAATAAGATTAGCCAATCAAGTACCGTGTGAGTAATCTTCGTGGTACGCTTTCTGCTCTGCCGTTAATTCATCTAGTTGGCGCCCTTCTGCTGCTAGTTTGAAACCAGCCAATTCTGAATCTTGCTGATGAGTGATGTCATAGACCACGTTGTCGTAATTTTTCCCTTCAGAGGCTAGTAAACAAAGTGAAAGGAATTGATTTGCAAATGACATATCCATAACTTCCGAAGGATGCCCTTCTGCTGCTGCTAAGTTGACTAAACGACCACGAGCAAGCAAGTGAATCCGGTGTCCGTTTTTCATTGAGAATTCCTCATTATCAGTGCGTATCGTGCGCACTGAATCTGACAACGATTCCAAATCTGGTACATTGATTTCACAATCGTAATGTCCAGTGTTGCAGACAATTGCGCCATCTTTCATTGATTCAAAATGGCGGGCCACCAACACATCAACCATCCCAGTCGCAGTGCAAAATATGTCACCAATTTTTGCAGCATCATCCATCTGCATCACTTGAAATCCATCCATGTGGGCCTTGAGGGCTGCTAGAGGGTCAATCTCTGTAATTACAACATTTGAGCCCATTCCACGGGCTCTATTTGCCAATCCTTTACCACAGTGACCATATCCAGCAATAACAAAAGTTTTGCCAGCTAATAATACAGAAGTTGCTCGCAGTATCCCATCTAATGTGGATTGCCCAGTTCCGTGAACATTGTCAAAATCCCATTTTGTGATCGCGTCGTTTACAGCAATAACCGGATAACGAAGTTTTCCTGCATTTGCCATACCTCTCAGCCTGTGGACGCCCGTGGTAGTCTCTTCTGTACCACCAATCACCTTGTCTATCGCATCGGTACGTGAATCATGCACCCTGAATATCAAATCCGCACCATCATCCAAAGTCAGAGTAGGTTCGGCATCAATTGTTTGGTCAATACACCAGTAGAAATCCTCTACTGACTGGCCGTGCCAGGCGTATATCCCATATCCTTCTCTTGCTAACCATGCTGCCACATCATCCTGAGTTGAAAGTGGATTACATCCTGACCATGAAACTTTAGCGCCAGCAGCTGCAATCGTCTCAATTAGCACCGCGGTCTCTTTGGTGACATGCAGACAACCAGCAACAGTCATACCTGCTAAGGGCTGTTCTTTCTCTGCTTTCTCTTTCAGAAGGGCGAGTACTGGCATCCTACTACGGGCCCAATCAACCCTAAGTGCACCTTCTTTGGCTAGACTAATGTCAGCGACCTTGTACTCATCCGCTTCGTCCATTACTCTGTCCGAGATGGCTTCGGTTCAAAAGCACAAGGGAGAGGTTGAGATTAGAGGCTACGCTCAGCGGTTAGGGTTCTTGGGGCATTAAGCCCCGTTTAACCAACTGCTCGCTACTGTTGGTCCTGTTGGAAATGCCCGGAATATTGGGCTGCGTATTGTCGAGCAGTATCCTCTGGATACCCTTGAGCAATCAACTGTTGAACATAGGCTTCCTGTGGGTCCATGTCATCGACTCCAGCGAATCCACTAACATCTTCCTTACCGCCACGCATTCGCATAACAAGCATGGTAATGATGACAATCACTAGTAGAGCAACTGCACCAAGTCCAGCGTAAAGTAGTGTGTTGGACATTCCGCCACCTTGGGTGTCAGTAGTTCCATCGCCACAACCCTCAGCACTTGGATCAGCAACACATGGGTCTACATTGACTTCAATAGGTGGTAAATTAACATCAATCTGCTGATATAGAGTCCACGTCTGACCATCGCCTTCAACAATCTTCAGGTAGATGGTTTGGGTAGAACCATTCTCATCATACAAATCCTCTAACTTCAACTTCAAGCTGAATGCTGAGTCATCGCCAAGGTTACGAACATCTGCGAACTTACCGTCTCGCAATTGCTGTACCTTATTGTCAATAGTCTCATTTAGAATTGAGGAATCAAGTGCTGCTTCAATTGCTACATCTCCATTCTCGCTACCAGATATTACTGTACCATTTACCCACACATAATCACCGGTCTGGGTTGAACCATCCAATGGGGTATTGATTTGCCAAACGGGTTGATCATCGCCGTAGTCCTCTGGAACTACTACGAAGTACATCTTGATCTTCTCTGAGTCACGACCTGCGCGGTCAATTACTTCCAACTCAATTCGGATTGGGTTTTCAGCAAATCCTGATGGGTCTGCAGTCTGATTGATGAAAGTGTAAGTCCAGTCACAACCCATTGCTGCGGTACGCTCAAAGGTGTGTCCATCATAATCATTAGATGGATTATTCCATGGGTAATCCTGGAAAACTGTCCATGTGTAAAGTGTAATTCCACTTTCATCACCCATTGCATCTGGGTCCTGTGAACCACAAGCATCAAACTTGACCTTTACATCTCCACTAGCAGATAATTTTGCTAGATAAACTGGCCAATCTGAACCACCAGATTCCTTGGTACCATGGTCATCTAAACTTTCAGGGTAAAGCGGGTGCTCTGTCACTGTTACATTGGCAATTGGGTCTGACTCATCAGCCAAGATATCGTTTGTTTGTAGTGTGATGTGAGTGATTCTTGTGTGTCCTTCTGCATCATGAATATACAGAGTTACATCCCATGTCGCATCTTGAATACAACCAGTTCCGTCAGGGTTTGTGTCAACAAGACAGAAAGTCACCTGATGTGAATCATCTGCTCTGTGAGCAAATTCAGTGTTTGGTGGGAACTGATTACGATCCCAGTCAGTTGCACCACGAATCTCCCAGTCTGCATTCAATCCAGCAAGAGTTGATGAGAATCCGAAATCAACTACGCTACCTGACTTTAGGTAAACTGTATCAGAATAATCACCGGATGCATCTGCTTCTGATGGTGCTGCTCCATTGATGGTTAAATCCCATCCGTTACCAGCGATTCCCAGTTCTGTTGGGTAAGGCGATACTTGGTAAGCAAGCAAGTTGCTGCGTAGAGGAGAGGAGGTACTTCCGAATGGTTCTGAGACACTTGGGTTCTCAACATCAATTGTGCTTACAATTAGACCGCCGCTACCTACTCCACAAGTTGCTAGCATATGCATGCTAGAATCTGACTCATGGTTTAGCAGACTGTGGAATGTACCCTGCTGTGCGTTGATAAGACCGCCACAAGGTGTTGGAAGTTTGTTGGATCCTGCACTTGCTGTTGATAGTGCTGCATTTGCTACATAGTTACCATTGTTCATGCCAAGCCATGCAGTGCTACTGACATTCGCAAGAAGAGGGTGGTATGGGTCAGCAATGTTGAGATTACTGTGCTCAACCTGATTACCTGCTGTGTCACGGTTTAGAATAACCATGTTGTACAACAAATTATCATCCAATCCTTCAGCATAAGGACCAAGATGGATTTCAATAGTTCCACCAGCCATCATGTAATTCTTGAGGATGTTCTCAGTTGCTGATTCTCCAAGACGGCCATAGTAATTACCTGCTTGAACGTTAGCTGTAGTCTGCCAAGGCAAGAGAACCTTGTCGTAATGGTCTAACCAACCACTAGCGAGGTAAGTATCCCAATCACTCTGTCTGAACTGAGTGTAGGTCATTCCCATTGCCTGCAAGTCCATCTTCACACTCTGCAACCGATTTTGGTCAGTTGGGTTAGATAGAATAGCTACATCTACCATGCTTGCAAATGTTATTGTGAAGTTGCGCTGGTTACCCGATGCAGTTCCATCGACAAGCTGTGCGTAGAATCGTAAATCATAAGTCTCACCATCTACCCATCCGTTGAACGGTTGGAACGTTGCCTGACTATTCTCATGTGATGCTAGAGTTATCGGGCTGTTAGTCGAAGTGGTTGAAGACACTGTAGTTCCAGAGGAGTCAACGATATCTAGGTAAATGTTGTAATCACCTGCTAATACACCGTTACTCAATGGTACAGTGAACTGGTGAGTAAGTGCAGCGTCAAACGGATATACACAGTCGTAATCCACATCTTCAACACAATCTAGAACATCTGGGCGGTATAATGTTACATCAACAGATGCAACCTCAAAGATAACCTTTGACACGTTGTTTCCAAGCGCGACTTCCTTGGTATTGGTCCAGTTGTTTCCAGCTGTTTGATTGTCAAATATACTCATTACATCAATTCGATAAATGCCTTGCTGGAAGTTATGCACTCCAACAGATACATTGCGCTCTTCACGTGCATCAATACCGGTTACAGATGAATAATACGTCTGGTCAGAAGTAAATGTGTACTCCTGTACAGTAATGTTGTCAAGTGCGAAACCAGCGAAACCAGAAGAACCATTGATACCATCACCATTTGTCATGAAGCGGAAAGTCAAATCGACTTCTGCGCCATCCATTGATGTACACTCAGTACGCCAGTTATTGGAAGGTCCTGTACGGTTCTGTATAACGATGTGAGTCAAATCTAGTGTGACTGACTTCACGATACCTTCGCTATCAAACCATACGACATAATTTCCTTGGTCTGTGTGGTCTCCCATGTATTCAACTTCGTCAAAGATGCCGTCATCATCAATGTCTTCACAACTTTGGTTTGGACCGCCAATGATTCCATTCTCATTGTAGTCGTTCCATGAACCATAGACAAGGCCTTGGTAGGTTTGTGAGCCTTTGCGCCAGCTAATTTCTAGAGCACCATATTCATTGACGCCAACAATATTACCATCCTGATCACTGAGGTAATCTGCCTCTGCGAAGTAATCAAAGGTTAGGTAAGCAAAGTCACCGCCCATATTGCGCAAATCAATAGTTTGGAGAGTCATTGACTCATTCCAATTGTCACCGTATCCTGAATCGGGATGACCGAACCAGTAAGCGTTACCGCCGAACAAAGGCCGGTTGCCTGGAACAATTGCATTTTGAACACCTGCATCAGTATCATCTACGATTCCACCGTCGCCATCACTATCATCACCAAACATGTATGCACATGCGCTTGGCTCAAAGTCCTCAACATCCTTACATGGATTTGTGAATAGAGCATTTGGTTGAGCGGTATACACAGTTGCTTTGACATCAAAATCCATCACAGTGTTACCTGCATTTTCAACGATAACATCAATCGGCATATCTCCAGATGCATACAACGCACCTCTGTCTTGAGAAGTAATCTCCTTGACTGCTGGGTCGTACAAGTTTAGCACATCCATCTTCCAGCGCATGTCATCATTACTTGCATCCTCATTATTGAATCCGGTAGGAGACGTTAGGGCACTCTCAATCATGTATTCAGTACCATTTGTGAAGTATGCGTTCAGAGTAATGGTTTGCTCATCACCTGGAGCGAAGCTATTGAGATTCAGAGTCTGTGAAACTGGCTGAATTTGGCCGAACTGTGTGATAGTCTTCTTGATTGTCAAGTTGTCAAACGCCATACCATCCCACTGAGTATTTCGTGATGTGTTGTCACGACCCACACTTCCTTCGTATCCAGTTCGGAAACGGAATCTTAGGTCAATTGTATCTCCAGCCCAAGGTGTCAAATCCAGTGAATTGTTTCCTTTGAGATCCATCCAACTGTAATTTGTACCATAGATATGGTAAATTCGACTTGTATATTCAATAGAGCCACCATTACTGTAATACTCGTTAATTCTTACAGCATCATATCCACCACGATAGATGATAGGAACCCATCCTTCATCATCAGTGTAAACATCAATGTTACACGAATCATCATAAATTACCATTCCTGAGATTGAACCTTGAGAGTTAACATAATGCACAACTGAATAACCTACGCTACAATACAAATCAAGTTCTAGAGATGCAGCATCAGCACCGGTCAAATCGATGTTTTGCAAGATAAGTCCATCATCTTGGTTGGAAAGGTATCCGCTCTCCATTTGATTGCCAGCAGTTGCATTTGGTTGCCAAGTTCCAGCCCACATATAGTCCGTCGGATTAACATCCGCTTCATCCCCTTCCGGATTCACAGAATGGTTTGCAGCAACCTCTTCGTGCCAGTAATATGCCTCGCGGTCATAGTCAGCATGAGCCCAAGTGCAACCTGTACCACAGTTGGTAACTGCCGTTGTTTCATAGTCATTTGAATAAACGGTAGTGTCTACTCCGCCTGTGATTTCTTTGACTGAAACATCAACATCAACGCTTCCAGTGATGGAATTAAGTCCAGTGTTTTGCACTGTAACATTAACCTCACGAGTACCTTCACCAATAGTCATTCTTCCAGTATCCGGATTGAAACTTGCTGGTGAAACTGTCATTCCAGAAATCCCAACATCTTCGTTATCAAGTTGAACAACAGAAATAGCATCAAGATTACCACATCCAAAACCATTCAGTTGTGGATTTAGTGGGTCAAAGGCGCATCCCTTTGAGTCAATGTGTAGTGCACCATTTGAGTATTGGTATGTGTAGTCACGATTGCCTATTGCCAAGTCAAGAGCACTGGTTGGGCCGCCAGCAAACTGGCCTACAAGAACCATAGTTGGTCGACGACCAACTGGCATAGATTGTGGTTGATAGAATCCACCACTTCCATCTGATAGAACAATTTGAACGGTGTTCAATTCCTCTAGGTTATCTGTTGAATATGATGTCACAGTATTACCGCTTTGGCCGACCAAACTGGTAATTGTGGATGTTGTTGGAACAACTAAATCAATACTTCCATCTTGATTAACATCCTGCAATTCAACTGAAGCGGGTATGAATGACCCTATAGTCGGAGAAACGGCAATTTGCTGCCAATTACTCTGTGATGGGCAAGGAGCTGCCGCACAACTCTGCAATACAACAGTTGTCAAGTTCGTGATTGCCATAGTGTCAATCTTTCCGTCATTGTCTTCATCAGCAATATCAAATTCACCACTTTCGGAATTCAATTTGATTGTGTGTTGCTTGTTAGGATCATTCCATGCTGCAAATGTATCGAGCGTACATTCGAATTCAACGATGGATACGTTATCCCAATCTCCATCTGAAAATCCAGTTGCTGCATTATATCCTGGCCAAAAGTGCAGGAATGCATCTAAATCATCACAATCGTTTCC
This sequence comes from Candidatus Thalassarchaeaceae archaeon, assembly GCA_965659915.1. GTDB lineage: Archaea > Thermoplasmatota > Poseidoniia > Poseidoniales > Thalassarchaeaceae > MGIIb-Q1. The sequence goes on along the minus strand of CBFHYB010000001.1, from coordinate 24,773 downwards.
GATAGGACCGCCGACAACAGCCTCTCCGAAGTTTCCGAGCCTGATATCTGCATACACCTTGTTAGCCAGATTGTCTAGAGTAGTAATCTTATGATTTGTAGCAGCGTTGTTACGCTGAGAACCACCAAGATAAGTTAGGAGACGTTGTGTACCAGAAGCCAAATCTTGTAATTCAAGAGCAACGATATCGTCAACGCCATCACCATTAACATCACCAATTTGGAAGTTCCATACAATGTCACCCATTGTGTAGACTGCATCCTCGCTGAAAGTTCCAGCACAATCCTCATTTCTCAAAACTGTGAGGTTACCACGGATTACTTCTGTGCCTCCAAAGACCTGAATATTTCCTTGGTAGAATACAATGTCATCCTGACCATCATCATCAATGTCACCTACTTCAACGCCACCAACATCAGCGATGTCAGTAAATCCAGCACGGCGGCTTGCGTTGTTCGAAACCCAAAGGTCAGTTCGGTCTTGATAATTCCCGTTATCATTCCAGAGAATAG
>CBFHYB010000001.1:0-24165 GCA_965659915.1 Candidatus Thalassarchaeaceae archaeon | reverse complement strand
TAGACAAGAAATTGCCCATCTCACTCGCGGTCACGATATCATCATCACCGTCACAATCAAAGTCACCAGTCGCAAGGTCCAGAGGATTCCTTGTTACTGGGTATTGCTTTGAATTACTCGCCGATACATCCAGTACTGCCAACGAAGTTGACAACACCATCAGTGCGACTAGTGCAAAGGCTTTGACCCGCATCTTGTTCATATTCAGTTCTAAGGTATGGCTCGACATACAAGACCAACCGACTTTGCACTTTCTTATTACCCCTTTCGTGCGCGTGTGCGAAAAATGCTATGGCAAATGGCACGCAGTACAATGATTATAGTTTCTAAGTGTTAGTTTTCCAGACTGCCGCATATCCAACACAAAATCCGCTGAAATAATGCTAATTCTTTGTCCCACAAGTTGTATGATTTTTACACCTGTCAAACCGCGTCAAGCCATGTTGGGGCGGGGCCAAATCCCTCTCTAGTACCACCGTAAATCTTGACAAGTTTCCCTAGTTGATATTGAGTCTCAAGCCAGCCCTCAACAAGTTCATCATCCAAATCATGTCGTCCATGAATAGTTTGAACAATCACATCAACAGGAAGTGCCATCACACCAAATCTACGAACTGCAATTCGCAATGCCTCGCGTAACCAACCTTCAGCTACTGGTTCAGTTGATGGCGAGCCTTGTGGTGGCTTTGGTGCTTCATCATACTCATCGAGAATTGCTCTCAAATCACCAACGCTAGGTGATTCCTCTTTGTAGATTCCAAGCTTCGTCATTTCTTCGTCTATGTTCAATTCACCAATGATTCTGCGTACAGTCAACACACTCTCAGGATTTGGAGTGGGGCCAGGAAGTGGTTTACTTGCTCTCCCTGATGATGAAGAGGAACTCATAATCGGATCGCCATCTGAACCTATGCTAAGGCGCTCGAGTAATCCAATGCCACTGAGGCCAATTTTTTCTCGCCAAGACTCAACCCAATCCATTTCGCCCTCAATAAGAATGACGATGTCATCATCTAGCGACCGGAATCGATAGCAGGAGCGTATTTCGTCTACCACGACCTATAGCGGATAGAGGTGGTTCTTGAACCAACCGTTAAAATGACGCATATTCAATCATTCATTTACTCATTTGGTTTCAAGCAAGTCGGCGGAATTTACCACCTTCTTCTTGTTGCCATCGAGACCCATCTGGGTGCTCGTACACAGTAATTCCATCAGTCACTTGGTATTCCCCACCACCAGGTAGATCTAGGTAAGAATCTAGAATCTCTGTTTCACTTTCTGATATGACATTGTTTGCAGTGAATTCTGGTTCCGTTGCTTGAGGAGTTGATTCCATTGATTCCTCCTGCTGTACAACAATTGAAGGGTGGATTGTTTCCAATTCCTCTGATTCTTCCAATACTCCCATTTTATCATTAAACAGTGATTCCTCATTGACTTCTAGAAACTCTGGCTCTCTCCTATCACGCATTGCAAACATTACACTGATTGCACCAATTCCGACCAACATCAAAACGAATGCTGATATCATCCAATTGAAGGGAGTTTTACCTGCAACCTCTGCTGATGTACTATCATCTACTTCTGGCTCGTTGTCACTAACAACCTCATCAGAAACAAAACGTGGTGAAAGCAGCACTACAGTAGTTTCCCATTGCCCGATTGATGTGTTAGTAAATTCATCAACTTGCTCAAATTCTAATGAAATTTGGAAGATTCCTGAAATTTCTTCATTCTCTTCTGCAGTACAATCATATTCTGCCCGTCCTGATGGAGATATTTCAAAAACCGTTGGTGTGCAATCAAACGGATGAATAGATGAATTAGGAGAAAGGTGGACAAATCCATTAGCGTCACCACTATTTGTAACGGTACATTTGATGAAGTGCGTTGATGAAGTAAAATTTCCTATTTTCCCATTATACGCGATACTTGGCAATGTAAGCTCCTCATCATAATTACTGCACGAAATGTGCCATTCCGGCGCTGGCGGGGGCGTTGCAAAGACATCCAAAGATGCTGTCTGTGAATTGACTTGCCAATCAGAAGTAGAAAGCACCATAGAAATTGTATGAGTCCCAATTGTTGGAATAGTGACGGTGTAAGTCCCCGCACCTCCATTTGGTTGAACGACCTCAATTAATTCTCCATTTAGAGATATTTCAAGTTCCATTGAGCAACCAATTGAACATATTGCATCATAAGCAATATCAAAAGTTCCCGGATGCAAAACAGTAGGAACTGATGACTGGATAATCAAGGACAAAATATCCTCATCCGGAAGCAATCTCATTGTCGCATCAGGACCTGAGACTTCATCATCGGCGACGTTTCCATACTGATCAATCACTTGTAGTTCAAATTCGTACTGTCCAGGAGATAGTGTGGTCAAATCTTGTGTGTAATTCGCCTCTATACTAAAGTGCCTAGCATCTAATTCCCCATTTATCCCATGTAACATTGCAGTTGCAATCGCTTGATGTCCAGCATCGGTGAAATCATCATTGCCATCAATCCACTCAGGATGCTCAGGACCATCATCAGAGAGTGGAACTAAAGTTACCCAAGGTCTTGATGAGGCTATTTCAGTGATAATTCTGTTCTTTTCAGTAATAGTCTGGAATTCCCCATATTGGAAACAACCTGCTGGACCTGAACCTATGTGGCAAATATAATCAGGGTCAATTTCCATAACTCCAATATAGATTTGAGCTCCTGTAAATGCAAGATTATCAAACAACAGAGGATAAGATGATTGCCAAACACTAGATGATGAGGATTTGTAATCACGGATTGGAACAATTGTAATTATATCTGGATTTGCTGCTGTAATATCGTATTGTTTAGAGAGGAAAGTCGTAACTGAACCCCATGAATCTGAGATATTTGTTAGAGTTAGCCCCGGCCAAGTTTGGTTTAATTCGTTAAATATAATCCCTGTTGTACTATTATTAGCACTAGAGGCGCCAACCCCCATTGTTTCTCCTGAGCCAAGAGCAACATATGAAGAAATGTTGAGTGGGTCGCTCATTACCGGATTAGATAGTGGGATTGATGTTGAAAAACCATCAGGGCCATTGATTTCTAAACTGGCAGATGAGTTATCACGAGAAGTAGCTAGCCATTGGCCAGATACTCTCCAAGAAAGATTTGAGTTATCTTCACTTACCACAGTTAATGGTCCTTCATTTGGTGGAGTTGAATCAATAAGATGCACTTTATCAATTACTGCTGATGACCAATTTTCTTCGTTCAAATTAATGTCTATAACTCTGAATCTAATATCCCACCAACCCAATTCAGCATGGGACAGTGAGATTGAGCCGCCATAAACTTTTGAAGTATCATGCCAATACAATGGGATGACAAAATCATCCTCGGTATCAACTGGATTGATGATGTGCACGAACATATTGAGATCTGTTCGGTTCTGAACTACTGACGCTTCAAAGAACAATTCAACCCCAGGTTGAGTCTCACATATAGCGACAATAACTCGCTCGCAGCCACCTACTGACATTGACTCAAATTCTGGGAACACTGGCCTCAAAATCAATGTCTCATACCACGCACCAACCCCTGAGGGTGTGCGAGAGTTCCCCGCGGCATCAGTCATCCACAGCCATAATGCCATTGAATCACCATACTCTGCTGAATGCAGAGATGTGTCATAAAATGCAATGTAATTATTGTGAAGAGTATCCCAAGCCATGGTTGAAAGTGAGGCGGGTGGCCATGAAGAGATGCTGCCGAGCCCCTGCAAGTGCCAATCAATTGTAGCATCAGATTCGTTGCCCAATACACTAACGCGTATCTCAACTAAATCTCCAACTCTAGCCTCAGTGACTTCTTGACCATCAACATAGAAGGTTATGCCGCTAACTTCTGGCAAAATATCGTCAATAAAGTTGACCGACAAATTATCCAATAATACCTCGTGAGAATCTAATGTAACCCCTTGAGCCATTACAGGGAATGTACTGAAAGTTGCTTCTGCCCATCGCCCACCAGTCCTATTCACATGAGCATTGAGTGCGGATACAATAGTGCCGTTCTCACCCAATTTTTCAGTTAATTCGTATGGCACAAGGACAAATGTGCTAGAAAAACCACCCATGTACGGACCTTGTGATGAACAATCTATCTCTAAATCACTCCACGCCATTCCGGCTGTGCCGTTGGTTGTGAATACATTATTTTTCCAATTTGATTGTAGCAGTGAATTATTCAATTCAATGGTCAGACCCATAGCAGGAAATTGACTACTGTTGATTGAAAGTAGAGTTTTACCAGCGAGTGAAATTGTAACGTTTGAATCAACATTGAAAGTTGGCGGGATAATATGTATCCATCCAGAGTCAATAGCTGTGGCGTTTGTTGGAACAGATATGTGGAAAGTTGTAGGGCCACCCATTTGACTATAAGTTACGGTTGAATCCCTAACAACCCCTAGATTTTGTGGGAAATACCAAAATGGTGCTCCACCTGTTACATTAGATATTGATAGTCTAAAATCATCTATTGAATACCAATTCGACAAATCTAAATCAATAGAGTTAATTCTTGGAGTTGAAGTATTATTGGTTGTTGAAAGCCAAAAATTGAATTGAATTAAAGAGAATGCAGGCAGTTCCTCAAAAGTAAGATTGAATGAGTCCCATTGTGACCAAGATGAACCATCTACAGAGTATCGATAAGTAGCAATAATTGAGGTGTTAGCGGGTTGAGTATTAGGTATTCTAACAACTCCATGAACATTGATTAATCCCAGTCTTCCAATGATTGGGCTGGTGTAATTCCCATTGTAGATATATGCAAGGGACCCTGTCCAACCAGCGAATGTACCGGTGAATGAATAACCGGTGTTTCCATTGTTTCCTGCTGTCCCACGCGCTCCAGTCCCATATGGGGCGCCACCTGCACCTCCTCTACCTGGACCAACACTCGTTGCCCCATTATTATTCAAATTATTAGCAGTGGTTGCTAGCAAGATTATTCCACCAGCTCCACCTCCACCACCGTGGCCTCCATCATACATGAATAAGCAAGGATTACCTGGTGCACAGGCGCCATCCTCACCATTACCACCATTACCACCTGCAGCACTTAACACACCGTTAGGTCCGATGTAAACGCTATTTGCCATGAGGGAAATAGAACCACCGCTACCACCACCTGCTCCACTTCCTCCAGGTCCAGTGCCTCCACTAGGTGGTGCACCATCATCACCACGCCCACCATCTGCAGAAATTGAACCATTCATGTAGATAACACGCGCATATAATTCAACAACGCCACCACCATATCCACCATTCGCGTCGTTGGAGATTCCACCAGCGGCGTTGATGTAAGTGACATTACCACCTGATGAGCCGGGTTCTGAACCATTACCATAGGTAGTTCCACCTGAGCCGCCATTTGTGCCACCTCCTGAGCCACCACTAGTGCCGTGACTTCCGCCCCCAGCACCGGGACTTTTTCCATTAGCAGCGCGCGCAGTAGAACCTCCTACGCCCCAATTACCAAGCACTAATTCATCAGCAACTATTGAAGTCCCTAACTCAATTTTGATCACATTAGCGTATATGCGTAATGGACCACCCGATACTAAAATTTCACCACAACTTGCAATTCCACATAACAGGTGTAAAGTATCGTATGAATGATTCCCACTCATTGTTACTAAACTAGATATTACAGTATTATTTGTCCCTGAGTTTGGTACACTCCCTGCGCCTGTGGTGTTTAATCTGAGTTGCCGATTAGAGTCAACACTTGTTCCAATCATGGTAGAATTAGGAGCAAGAGCGCTCATTTGGTTGGTTGTGTTTGACCACTCCTGTAATCCAGCAACCGTGAGATTAAGACTTGCGCTGTTAATTCTCTGTCCTGGTCGGTGAGTCAATTCCGCTGTCTCATTGAGGGCTGGGTGTAACACAACACTAGAATTACCATTTGAAAAAGTTGTAGAAGGTGCTCTATACCATGGATATACCAAATTTTGTGTGTTGTTAAACACAGTTGCAGCAGCAGCTTCTTGCAATTCAAGAATGCGTGTTGAATTAAGGCCAGACGGGCCATTCAATCCAACAGGGTTTGAACCTGAAATAGTTGCATAAACAACACAAGATGTTAGGTAACTTCCAGATAAAGATGGATGACTACCATCTGATGAATAGAGGTCGTCAAATAATGTGCCAGAATTTTCAGGCGTCCCACCAGATGCTACTATTTCATCATAAATATGCTTGAATGCCAATCCCGCTGGAGCAATCCACACGGGTCGACTTGATGTGCTGATATTTTCTGCATAAAGCCGATAGCCAGAATCCAAATTCGCTTGCATTGTCAAAAAGTCTGGATTCCGCCACTGATTATCTTGGTCACCATTTCTCCGACCCCAAGTCATTAGGAGGAGTGTTTCTGCACCATTATCCTCAATCACGTCATTGAGAATTACTGCCCCTGACAAACTATCCTGCCAATATTGAGAAGTTGTTGGGAAACTAGGTATTTGGCTTTGATCTTGTAATACAACCCAATCGTAGTTCCCATTGGTGAGAGTAGTATTCCACTGGTGGCCAGATGTTTGTACTCTACTTGAGTGGTCAGCTAGATTCAAACCGCCTGCGGCCAATCTGTCAACATTTGAATTAGCAAAATAATTCGTTAACAAGGATTCAGTTAACGATTCAAGATTATTCCCTTGAGTGTATGAATTTCCCATCATCAATACTTCCATTGAGTTCGGACTAGAACTCAATGCTGATTCGCCATCATGCAAGTTTGAGTTATTAGAGATGGCAAAATGAATGCCTACTGTGCTTACTAACAAAAGGATGACGAGGAGCAAAGAATGCCTTACTTGACTCTGGGTCATAGACCCAACATTCACCACCCACCTATACAGGTTGCGATTAGCCGTCTAAGTGTGATTCTTTATCAAAAAAAGAATTACTTACAAAAACTACTTTTGTTGTTTCAGATATCTAATGCGTTTAATCTTTAGTTACTGCCAGATTTCGTAACACTGTTTGAAGGATACCACCATTGTTGTAATATTCCACTTCAACCGGTGTGTCAAGCCTCACAATTGCATCAAAATTAATGCTAGTTCCATCTACTTTGTGAGCCGTCACAGTTACGGTGCTCATTGGTATCATTTCTCCATGCGATGGGATGTCAAATTTCTCACTCCCATCCAAACCTAAACTCTCTGGATCTTGGCCTTCTAAGAAGGTCAGAGGTAGTACACCCATACCAACCAAGTTGGAGCGGTGGATTCTCTCAAATGATGTAGCAATAACTGCTTTGACACCGAGCAAAAAAGTACCTTTTGCAGCCCAATCTCTACTACTGCCAGTGCCGTACTGCGAGCCTGCTAGAACAACTAAAGGTGTTCCATTCTCTTGGTAACGCAAGCTTGCATCAAATACCGATGTGACTTCTCCTGTTGGGAAGAATGTTGTATATCCGCCTTCGGTTTCTGGTGCGATTTTATTGCGGATTCTGACATTGGCAAATGTGCCCCGCATCATCACTTCGTGATTGCCGCGCCGACTTCCAAACGAATTGAAATGGCGCGGTTTTACTCCGTTTTCAATCAGATATTGACCGGCTGGACCAGTATGTGGAAATGCACCAGCAGGAGAGATATGATCTGTTGTTGTTGAATCACCTAACATCAGTAAAACATGGGCTCCGATTATAGGTTTTATTTCATCTAATTCCAGTGTGATTCCCTCAAAGAATGATGGCAATCGTATGTAGGTTGAATCATCATTCCAAGGATACAAGTCACTTGATGATGAAGGGATGGCATCCCAGCGCGGCTCATTGGTTGCATCTGCGTAACGCATGCGGAACATTTCAGGATTGATTGAGGATGCTATCGTGTTCTGAATGTCCTCATCCGAGGGCCAGATATCTGCTAAGAAAACATCGTTTCCGTTGGAATCTTGGCCTATTGCATCGTTCTGAATGTCAATATTTAGAGTGCCGGCCAATGCATACGCCACTACTAAGGGCGGACTTGCAAGATAACTTGCTTTCACCTTTTGATGAACTCTTCCTTCGAAATTTCTGTTGCCAGAAAGTACGCTTCCAACTACCAAATTTCCCGCGTCAATTGCTGAATCAATATTCTCCGCTAACGGCCCTGAATTACCAATGCAAGTTGTACACCCATATCCTACATTATTGAAACCAAGGGCTGACAAATCATCGCTAAGACCTGCAGCATCGTAATACTCGGTAACCACTCTGCTCCCAGGTGCTAAACTTGGCTTAACCCACGGTTTAATCGTCATACCAAGGGCACGTGCGTTACGCGCAACTAATCCAGCTGCTAGCATTACAGACGGGTTAGAAGTGTTGGTACAAGATGTAATTGCGGCAATAACCACATCACCATGAGTCAAACAGTAATCCTCTCCTTCAACCTGAATTTTTGACGAAACAGAATCGGAATTGAGCCCGTGACCTTGGTGGCCAAGAGGAGCAGTTAAACTAGCAATCCAATGTGATTTCATATCTGAAAGATTGACTCGGTCTTGTGGTCTTTTTGGTCCCGCTAGAGATGGCTCAACAGTAGACAAATCAAGTGAAAGTGTGAAAGTAAATTTTGGATTTGGTGAATCTGGATTCAAAAACATTCCTTGAGCAGTCAAGTATCGTTTCACATTTTCAACATGGGTTTCATCCCGACCTGAAAGTCGCATGTAATCAAGAGTAGTTTCATCAACTGGGAAAAATCCGCATGTCGCTCCATATTCTGGTGCCATGTTAGCAATTGTGGCCCTGTCAGGTAGCGTCATACTTGCTAGACCGGTGCCGAAAAACTCAACGAATTTACCAACACATCCATGCTCACGAAGTATCTCAACAATACGCAAAGTCATGTCAGTAGCAGTCACTCCTGACTGCAAACTTCCTGTCAATTCAAAGCCGACTACTTCTGGTAATAGCATGTAAATCGGCTGGCCAAGCATCACTGCTTCAGCCTCAATTCCACCAACACCCCAGCCTAAAACACCCAAGCCATTGATCATCGTGGTGTGAGAGTCAGTTCCGACCAGAGAATCGCACAACCAAACCCCTTTTTCTTGGCGCGCCACACTAGCAATCCACTCGAGATTTACCTGATGCACAATCCCTCTTCCCGGAGGTACGGCACGGAAATTGTCAAGGCTCTGCTGGCCCCATTTTAGAAATTGATACCTCTCCATGTTGCGCTCATATTCCATCTCTAAGTTACGTTCGCGCGCATTTGGGATTAGACCCGAAAAATCAACCTGAACTGAGTGATCAATGACTAGATCTACCGGAACTTGTGGATTGACTTTTTTGGGGTCACCGCCTAATTCCACCATTCCATCTCGTAGGGCGGCGATATCAACAACTGCTGGAACACCGGTGAAATCTTGTAGAATTACGCGGCTTGGCATGAATGGAATTTCGGCTGGAGTCATTGTGGGATTCCAATTTGCAATCCTCTTTACATCATCATCAGTTACTAGAAATCCATCAGCATTTCTTAATGCCGCCTCAAGCAAAACTCTGATAGAATATGGGAGGTCAGAAAGTGAAACACCCCACTCAGCTTCTTTTGCTGGTAAAGAGTAGAACTGCCCCGCAGTCCCATCACTCATTTCGAACTCGCTGACATCGCCCATTCTTTTCCCCAATTAAACGGGGTGGGGGTGGACCCCTTCAATATAGCCTATGAGCCACTTCAAATTTCGTTCCAAGAACTAACTGATTAGGGGAAGATTAGATGCATGTAAGCCATGTTACCATCTATCTCAATGCTATGAATGTAAGGTGGGCTCAGTGGCCTGTCACCTTCATCAACCGTCAAAACACTCATTCTGTCAATCAACTCAATTCCACCAATATCACTACCCAAGTAAGTGCTGTCATCTGTAGCCATACCAAATACCGTATGCTTACCATTAAGGTGAGACGGAGTACTATCTTTGTCAACTAAGTAGAACTGACTACCACCAGTATTAGGCCCAGAATTGGCCATTGCAAGTATTCCAGGTGCATGACAGGTTCCTACCCATTGTCCCGAACCTTCTGATGTTTCAGCACAATCAAATTCGTCAGGCATTGTCCAAGTTGTCATGTCGTTTTGGTCACCTTGACCATACCACATTGCTGAATATCCACCGGTTCCAGGGTTACAACCAGTGCTAGACTGAGTTAGAGGGTATGTAGAACAGGAAATATCACCGCCTTGAACCATAAAACCATCAATTACTCGATGGAATGCAATGCCATCGTATCTGCCATTACGAGAATGGTCCTTGAATGAATCAACAGTTTTTGGTGCTGCATCCGGATAAAGTTCGATTGCAAGGGTTGCATCCCAATCAGAAGAACCCTCTGATGTGAGGTGCAGTGCTGCCTTGATTTCTGGCATATACTTGATACTAGTCAATAGAAGCATGCCAACTAACATGATTGCAACTAATCCATAGATTGTTGGAGTACCGTCATCAATCATTTTTGGAAGGCTGGATGTTCGAATTCCTAACCCATCCATTTTTGCCTGCAAAGCGTTAGATGCACGGCGTGCATCACGGTGCTTTGGATCCTTCTTCAATGCACTCTTGTAAGCATTGCTTGCGTCTCGTAACATTTTGCGATTAATTGGGGAACTGCCCTCTGCTATCGCTTGTTTTGCATCACCGACTAAAGTCCATGTGTTTGCGTGGTCAGCTTTGTCACCGTGTTCCGACCAAGATTCCCTCAATGTTTTCAAGGCATCATCGTATTCACCAGCGTCTATCTGCTTCTCAGCAGTCTCCCACGCCTCCTTCAATCCACTCGGAATCATGAACCGCCGACAAGCGTCTCATTGATGAATCACTCGCTCCCGCGAAATTTATCAATTATAATGAAATAAGTTAGAAAAATTATCCAATGTGTTGATTTTTTTCTGATTCTGCCCTACACCTTCAAGATTAATAAAATGTAATTGTTTCATTGGAGAATAGCACAAAAAATACAAGCAAAATATGAAGAGGCTCATGCTACGCCCAAATGGGTAAGGGAGAGGTTGCTGTCCGTAGGACAAACCCAAAAAGGGGACTCAGAACAAGATGGATACCATCGTCAACGACTTCACATTCAATATCGCTACAGCGAATGGGACGGGGTCCCAATCTGCTAATCTAATTCTTCTTCAATCCATGTTTGAAATGGGGGTGCCGGTTAGTGGCAAGAACCTATTTCCTTCAAACATCTCAGGACTTCCAACATGGTACATCATCCGTGTTTCTGATGATGGCTATCAAGCCCCAGGTGACCGTACTCATATCCAAGTATTGATGAACAAAGCAACATGGGAAAATGATGTCGCATCTCTTGAATCTGGTACCGTGGTAATCTACAATTCAGATGTCAAGTTGCCCGTTGAAAGGGATGACTTAATCCTCTATCCAGTTCCAATGACAAAAATTGCTCGCGGCTTGAATCCAAAGTTGGCTCGCATGATTGCAAACATGGTCTATGTAGGAGTTATTGCTGAATTAATTGGACTAGATGCCACAATTCTAGATAGTTCTCTAAACAAACAATTCAATGGCAAAGCAAAGGCGATCGAGTTGAACGCTAACGCCATAATCCTTGGTCGTGAATACATTGCTGAAAATTTTGATCAGATGTGCCCATACGCACTTGAAGCGAGGGAGCGAAACCCTGATTCTTTCATTATTGATGGCAACGAAGCGGTTGCTCTTGGCTCGTTATTTGGCGGCGTTACAATGCTATCGTGGTATCCAATCACACCATCCACATCTATTGCTGAAGGAATAATCTCCCACCTACCAAGACTACGCTGTAACGAAAATGAACAAGTCACCTGTGCAGTGATTCAAAGTGAAGATGAACTAGCCGCTGCTGGGATGGTAGTTGGTGCTGGTTGGGCTGGTGGACGTGCCATGACTTGCACTTCGGGACCAGGAATATCATTGATGTCAGAATTCGTTGGACTGGCTTATTTCTCCGAAGTGCCTGGAGTAATTTGGGATGTAAACCGTGTAGGACCTTCTACAGGTTTGCCTACTAGAACTCAGCAAGGTGACCTCTCTATGCTGTATGAAGTGGGACATGGAGATACAAAACATCTCGTGTTAATACCGGGAACCATAGAGGAGTGTTTTGAGTTTGGATGGCGTGCATTTGACATGGCAGAACGATATCAAACCATTGTCTTTGGATTCTCAGATCTTGATCTTGGAATGAACCCCTGGATATGCAATGGTTTTGACTACCCCGAAAAAATGGACCGCGGTAAAGTTTTACGAACACAAGATGAAATTGATGCCATTGAAAATTATGGCAGATACCGTGATGTTGATGGTGACGGAATCTGTTACAGAACCTTACCAGGAAGTGGGCTTGAACCTATACTCTATCGCGGTACCGGTCATGACGAAGACGCAGTATACTCTGAAAATCCGGAAGTTTATGTCGCCAACATGGCGAGATTAAAGAGAAAAATTGATGGCGCTAGGTCGGTTCTTCCCCAACCAATTCTTAGAGAGGAACCCGAGATGCAAGTAGGGATAATATACTACGGTTCAATGGAAAATTCCATACAAGAAATTGATGATATTTTGGAAGCAACAGGCTTGAAGGTTAGTCAATGTAGGCTACGCTCGCTACCTATCTCACCAGTGGTCGAAGAGTTCGTGGCCAATCATGAACAAATAATTGTGTTAGAAGTTAACCGAGATGGACAATTGTACGGAATTCTTCGCAAGGAATTACCAATTGATTTAGTGCCACGTGTACACAGCGTCGCCTTCTCTGATGGACTTCCACCACGAGCCCGAAAATATTCTGATATGATTCGCGAAAAACTTCTAGAGGTGATGTCTTGAAGTTGAATATTATTGAATTGTCAAAAGATGAATACAAGGGTGGGCCAACTTCACTATGCCCTGGTTGTGGACACGACCAAATATCCAATGTCATCATCACTGCAGCATGGGAAAATGGTGTACAGCCCGATAGAATTGCTAAGATGAGTGGAATTGGCTGTTCATCAAAGACACCGGCTTATTTCCTCGGCAAATCACATGGATTCAATACGCTGCACGGCAGAATGCCAGCAGTAACGACGGGAGCAAATGTAACCAACAAAGATTTGCATTACATAGCAGTTTCAGGTGATGGTGACACTGCAAGCATTGGAATCGGACAATTTGTCCATGCAATTCGTAGAAATATCAACATGGTTTACATCATTGAAAACAATGGAGTTTATGGGCTGACCAAAGGCCAGTATTCTGCAACTGTTGAAATTGGCTCTCAAAAGAGAAAAGCCGATGCGAATGAGAGCCCACCCATTGATTTGTGTGCCATGGCAATAAATCTTGGATGCACATTCGTCGCGCGTTCATTTTCCGGTTCAAAAAAGCAGTTGACTTCTCTGATGAAGGCGGCTATCAGTCACCGCGGCACCGCTGTAATTGATGTGATTTCACCTTGTGTAACATTCAGTAATAATGACGAATCTTTCCGCTCGTATGGATATGTGAAAGACAACCAATCTGAACTTCATGCATACGACTACATCCCCACATTCCAACCGATTGCTGAAGTTGAAGTACCAGAAGGCGAATTCAAAGATATCGCTTTGTTTGACGGTTCAATATTGAGACTGGAGACTATTTCGGGTAACCATGACCCTACAGATGCGGTGGCAGCGCTAAGTGAAATCCACCACGCAGAACAAGACCAAAGACACGTCACTGGACTCTTGTACTACAACCCAGAGCCAAAGACATTAGACGAGATGCTAAATCTCTCAGACACTCCACTTGCTGAACTTGAAAATGACAAGTTACGTCCAAGCGAGGATGATTTGGCTTCATTACTTGCTGACTTCCGTGCCTGAGTAGGGTTTGAAAGCAGATGCCTCCCGTTGCAACTTATGGGACCAACTCTAACCATCGGTCACGCTACTACAAGCGGGGAATTAGTACACACTTCTGAGGTACCACAATTTGGCCTTGGGACATTTCTCATGAGTAAGCCGGGTGAATGCAAGGATGCAGTCCTGACTGCATTGAAGTTGGGTTACAAGCATATTGACACCGCGATGGCATATGAAAACGAACACGAAGTCGGTGAAGCTATCGCTGAAGCCATTGCTGAAGGAATCATCACGCGAGAAGAACTGTTTGTAACAACAAAACTTCGCCGCCCGCATGCAGTTGGATTTGAAGCGGCGCAAATCCGCTGCCAGGAATCACTCGACAATCTCGGACTTGAATATGTGGACCTCTACCTTATTCACGCCCCACCTAAAGACCCGTACCACCGAAAACCTACATGGTTAGGAATGGAAGAATGTCTGAAAAAAGGAATGACTAGAGCGATTGGAGTTTCAAACTACGGGGCCCACCATCTTGACAAAATGAGAAGTTATGCAACCTTCATGCCATCTGTCAATCAGATAGAGATTCACCCTTGGCTGCAAAGAGATGGGTTGCGCGCTGCCACCGAAGCCCTAGGAGCAACCGTGATGGCATATTCACCTCTAGCGAGAGGAGACAAAGTGAAGGATGAAAAATTGGTGAAAATCTCCCGAGAACTAGGATGTACACCGGCACAGGCAGCGATAAAATGGTGCTTAGATATAGGCTGCATCACGGTTCCAAAGTCAAGTAACGCGGGTAGAATAGAGGAAAACCTAGGCTCATTGACCGTCGACCTAAACACCCAAAACGAGCAGATGAGGGGGCTCGACGAGCACTACATTTCAGGGTGGGACCCAACTTCCGAAACCTGAGGTGAGGATATGGAATGGTACTATTGGGCAGCAATTATTGTTGGACTCATAATCATTTTACCTGATCCAATTAGCATGTTATTTGCCTGGCTTCTCGATAAGTGGTTTAACGAATATGAGGAAAAGGGGTCTGATGTGAGTAAAGAACGCTATACCAAATTACGTGAGGCAGGCCAGACTCGAGATTTCACCGAGCAGGACTCAGTAGTGGAGTCCGATGAATAAAACGCAGAATCGTTATCGGTTGGCTTGAAATAACTGAGGCTACTCGCCAAGCCTACACACAGCCCCTTAGTGTAGCGGTCCATCATCTGTGACTCTGGATCATAGGACTCCAGTTCGAATCTGGAAGGGGCTACCACATCATCATTTACCGTTGTTATTCAAGTGTTGATAACTCCACACAACTTCAAGAGTCAAATACCACTCGCAGTTGCATGGCTCGCTTTCTGATGATTACCGCTACTTCCGGCACAAACCGTGAACTTGCAGACACTTTTGCATCAACCGCGACTGAAAAAGGCCATGATGCTGAAATTATTGATTTGGCTGAAATGGACCTACCAATGTTTACGATTGCACGTACAGAAGACCCTGAACAAGTACCGGACATCTCTGACTTAGTTGACACTATGATGCAAGCCGATGCTTGGATTGTAATCGCTCCGGAGTACAATGGTTCAATGCCTCCTACCTTGAATAACGCTCTTGCTTGGCTATCTAGAGATTGGAAAAACTTCCAAACTTTGTGTACCGGAAAACCAGTTGGATTAGCCACCCATAGTGGGGGCGGAGGTGCACATGTCATCATGGCTATGCGACAACAATTTTCCTACCTTGGAGCAGATGTCATTGGCCGCGCTTGCTTGTCTGGAAGAGATAAAGAAGCAAACCCTGAAACAATTGATGCTATGATTGATAATCTAGCGCGATGAACTAGTTTGGTTCTGCAAGATCCCCAAATGATTCGTAGAGACTTGGTCCACTTCCAAGATGGCACATGACGCCTAGTCTGCTGCGGGAATCTTCTGGCTGGGAGTTGTTTCCAGTGGCGCAATCACCAGTGCAACCATCTGCGAATGCGATGTAAACGCGACCCTCTTGATCGATATGCAAGTCGTTGAAATCAAGCAAGTTCCGATTTGAGCCTCCAATATCACGGCAATCGCCACTGTTTAGACAGATGCTACCGACTTGCACAGGATCCGCTGAGGCGCGAACGGTGTGGAATACTGGATTTTCATCAAGCGCATTCAGACTATAGGTGACATACAGATAGTAACTGACATTTGCGTTGGCGTAGTGAGCATTGCCATCCCATGGATTTCCATCGATGTCGGATTGATTCAATTCACTCGCGTTTTCACTGCCAAGATAAGTAATCGCAATCCTTCCTGGGTCGCCTGCATCAACTTGAGGAAATACTGACGAGATGACTTCAACAGGACTGATTCGAATGCTGGTTTGTTCCCAAGAATCTCCTGAATCTGTGCTTCTTGACATGTAAACACCTTCATCTGCTCCTGTCCAGATATGGTATGCATTGGATTCAGTGTCGGTAGCAACCTCCGAATTCTTGCGGGGATAAGGTGTGCCAGTATCCTCTCCCATGGTTCGATCAACCCATGATAGCCCGTTGTCATCAGAAACGATTACTGTAGGAGTTGCGACCCTCGGAGTGACGTAAACAGTGCCATCCGGTGCAGAAGTTATGGCTCCATGAAGGCCACCATTGGTGGTGGCCAAACCGAAGATTAGTCCGCCAGTGTCAAATGTAGCTCCTCCATCAAAACTGGTGAAACAAAAGATGCCAGCGAGTTTGTTGTAACAATAGTACACAGCCGTCTCATAAAATGATTGAGAGATTTGACCAAGGATGCCGTATCCACTACTCGTCCAAGGACCGGTTGCCAGTTTGATGTGATCATTGATTGGAGTCGTACCAGAGTCATGTGGATTACCTAACCAAGATTCACCATCATCATCGCTCCAGCAGATCCAAGAAGTCTCTAGACCCTGCATTTGAACTGCGAATACCCGGTCGGTAATTGGGTCGACCCAACCCCACGGGTCATTGGTCTGGAATGCGCACATCGGACCTGCGACGTCCTCCCATGATTCCCCATAATCACAAGAGCGCATGACCTTCTCAAGGGCAATGAAGAATATACAACCACTAGATGTGACCCCAATACTTGGTTCGGGTGCATCTTCTCCAACACTACTGAAGGTGAAATTCAAAGGTAATGGTTCAACATCAACAGGCAGGCCGTCAGGACCCGTCACGAAGATTCCTTCGGGACCAGAGGGGTCTTCAACAACTGCGGCAGGCCCATCGTTACCAAAACAACCTGATAATGAAAACGAAGACATCAAGATGCACATGAGCAAAGCCTTCACTCGCATAGACACAACGACCACGCAATTACGCAAGTATGTTGCCCTACAATAATCACCATTGTAAACTGAGATAAGTGACTATAATCGGCTTTGTAAATCCTATAATTTAACCATATTGATTAGATTAATCGATAGGCGTATTTTGAAACCCAACCAATCATCAGGAGTATCATGAACCATGCAAGAGAAATTCTTGCAATTCGTGATTTGATTGCCTTTTTCCTTCGCTCTTTTTCCACCTCTTCGAGAAGTGGAGCGATTGGGTCGGCCCTACTCATGTAAGCCCCGATGGGTGCAAGAGATTTCAAGCGAGGGGTAACGTGGGCTGTCTGATGAGCGAGGTGCCCGAAGGATTCGTGATGCCTGAGATGGCAGACCCTCGCATACGACCTGCTGCATCTCTTGTGATTACACGTGATGGCGATAATGGTGCTGAAATCCTATTTTGTCACAGAGTTTCTCAGATGCCATCATTCCCTGATTTTTGGGCATTTCCCGGAGGCGGTGTGACTCGATTTGACCACGTTGCTGCTGAAGAATTATCTCAATTATCAGCAGACGAGGATGGTGCTGCTCTTGCCGCTTTGATGCGGGAAATGGTAGAAGAGGTAGGGTGGACAAATAGTGAAGAAGGAATTGTATTTGTTGATGACAATGTCCGAGATGAAGTAATAGAAAATGGCGAAAATTGGCACCATTTAGTAAAACAAGGTGGCCTTAGTGCTAATTCCAATGGATTCAAAATAATCTCAATTCGAACTACGCCACCCCTTGCTCCTATGCGGTTTACTAACCGCTTCTTCCACCTACATGACTCAAATCCACCAGAACCTAGGCTACCTAGTGGAAGAAGCGAATTTGATGAATTTCGTTGGCTAACCCCAAAACAAGCACTTGAATCTTGGAATAATAGTGAAATGAGAATTCCGCCGCCTCAAATTACTCTTCTTCGCGATATAATTGAATCTCTAGAGAAATCGGAAGGTGATATTCAATCGGCTACATCAACAATGTCTGAAAATCCACCTAGTGGTGAACATCGAATAGAGTTTGCACCTAGCGTTGAATGCGTTCCACTTCCAACACATACGCTTCCACCAGCCACCCATACTAATTGCTACATCATCGGAGATATGGGTGGCGACCTAGTAGTCGTTGACCCTGCCGCAAAATCCGATGGTGGACTTGCATATCTTGAGAGAAGAATTAGAGAAGCGGAAGCACTTGGTAGCAAAGTCATTGCAACGATTTTCACTCATCGCCACCCAGACCATATTGGTGATTTAACTCGGATTTCAGAAATCTACCAAGCACCAATTTGGGCAACTGCAGAAACTCACAGCGTGATTCCCACTTGTGATACAGACAAGATACTGAAAGATGGTGAAACATTCACTTTGAGTGGAAGAACATGGAATGTATTGGAAACCCCTGGTCACTGCCCCGGACATATTTGTCTATCAAATGAAGTGGGTATCATTTCAGGAGATATGGCTGTAATGGTTGGTACAATCCTAGTTCCACCGGGTGATGGTGATATGGACAAATACCTATCCAGTCTAGAGAGATTACTTGATCTAAATCCACCTATTCTTTTACCAGCTCATGGGCCGCTTTCCCCTGTTCCAGAAAAACTACTGAACCGTTATCTCACACATAGAAGGGCTAGACATGCTAGGGTATTAGATGCGGTGAAAAATGGAATTAGTGAAATCACTCAAATTGCTGACTACGCTTATGATGACACACCTGATGCCCATCCAATCCTCAAGGTTGACCAAACTCTATCTCATCTACTCGCTCACCAAAGGGCTGGAGATATAGAACAAATTAATTCAGCGTGGAAACTTGCGACACCATGAAGGATTGTGAAGTTCACCAAAGGTCAAGGAGAGTAGGCAAATGGATGACAAAGATGAAAATTTGTCAAATATTGTTGATAGCCCAGATACTGAGGATGAAGAGGAAAAACCACTACTTCCGAAAAACTTCTGTTGGACTTGGCCAAATTCCGTTTTAACTTGGGTTATTTGGGGGTTCGGAGCACTTGCACTTGGCTTTGGAATAATGACCAGTATTATTTCCCTTCAAGCAGAACCACTAATTTACGGTTCAATTGGATTATTGATTCTTGGTTTTGCTAGCCCAAATCCATTCAACACTATGATGTCCGATATGTTGCCAGACAGCAGCCAAAGTGGTACATGGTCTATGCCGCCATTACCGCCGATGAATCCTTCAGAATGGCATTTAGATAGGGTTGAGTGGAATGAAAAAGTAGGTGCATGGCTACCTGACCCTCTTGCACGCTATGAGCAAGATGGCCCTAAATTAGATGTCAAAGAAGATGGGGAAGAATGGGTCACCTATTCGGATGGTGAAGAAGATGGGAGATTTGAAACTGAAGCAGAAGCCTATGAACAAATGAAAAAGGTGCTCAAAAAGGCTGATACCCTAAATTCACAAGAGATGATTTTTGGTGAACACCCACGCCATCACCGATACCGCGCGTTATACAATACTACGCCACCACAAATTACGGCTCGATTTCTATTCCATTCATTCTCAGTTATGTTTCTCACTGGGGTTTGGCTTTCCTTCCCTGTAGGGGAAGAGCGGCAAGCAACAATGCCATTCTTGATGGCTGGATTAATAATTGGAGCTGTTTCTGTCATTATTTCATATTTCCTGAATAAGAGGGTGATGGAAGCATGGGATACAGTAACATCAATTGTAAAATTTGTTGATGCTGGTCATAATGAATTGGTAGGCCAGGTTAGGCCAGCATCGTTTGAACCATTAGAAACCGTACATGTAGACGACTATCGTGATTCAAGTTGGACTTTTGACAATCTTGTTGCATGGAATTGGAGCTACAGCGTATACCATTGCTGGAAAGAGAGATACCAGGATTCTGAAGGGAACTGGCATACTAAAACAGAATGTGCATGGAAATCAATTCGTTGGGATGGAAGTGCATCTCCTTTCCTACTGCATGATGGTAGCGGTGGATTAATTGTTGACTTACCAACATTCAAAAATTCAAATTTTGGGAATGCAATTTGGGAAAAGAATAAGCGCGGCCGTAAAGGAGGAAATGGCCTCTATACCAAAGGCGATGTTAGGAAACACAGATGGACATTAAGTGGATTAAAACTAGGTGATCCGGTATACACAATGGCGCGCATCAAAGGCCGCCCACACGATGAGATACCAAGAGGAACTGTTTCAGAAAATGCTAGCAGAGTCCATCACACATTAGTTGCAGTTGGGGAAGACGCTCCTCGTCGACATGCTATTATTCAGAAAGGTACCGAGTTTTCGGTTTTGAAAGCGAAGTCATCGGCACTCGGCAAATATGGCCCAAGCGCCCTCCTCATTCTAAGTAGCATCGCGTTGATGGTAACAGCAATTTGATTACTCATCTTCTGCCATTTTCTCTTTCAATGCAGCAAGTTCTGCTTTTGCCTTCATCAATTCTGTCTCAGCCTCGATTGCAGCAATTTCATCCTTTAATTCCTCAGTCTTCAAATCTGCTTCGGATTGCTTAGACTCAACAAAACTTCCAAGGCTTGCTCTACGGTCAAACATCTGTTCAACTTGTTCTCTTGAATAGATATCAAACAAGTCGGCTCGCGAAAATCCAAACATACGCGCAACTAAGAGAGTAGGGAACATCTCTGCAACAGTGTTGTAATTCTTTGCTGCTTGGTTGTATTCTTCAACTTCATTTGCCATCTTTGCAATTGCTTGAACACCCTCTTCAAGACCTGCTACCAATACATGGTGAGAGGTTAATTCTGGGTTGTCTTCTGCAAATGCAAGTACCTGTGGGATTACTGAATCCAATAGACCATTTGCAGCCATCATATCGGCTCTGTTGCCACTGCTCTTTGCAGATGCAAACTGCTTACGCGCATCAATAATCTTGTCATAAACTGAAGATTCTAATCCTAATTGCGCTAAATCAGTTTCCTCAACAAATGCAATCTTCTGATCTTTAACGCCTATCTGCGTCTCTAAATTTTGATACTGATTTTCAACTTCATTGCGTAAATCAACCAAACGGTTGTATGCACCAATAATCCAAAAAATTAGCATTAATAGTACAATTACGACAACTACAGTGCCCATCAATATGATTCCAGCCATGGTTATCCGAGGGTTAAGTCGCCTATGAGTCTATGGCCGTCAAAAATAGCAAATCAATGGGGTATTTGATGAAGGGTCAGCGCTGGGGTGGTAATTGACAGGCGAGGGCCAAGAGCGAAGGGAGGTGGTGAAATGAAGGGGCAAATGAGTAGTTTTGATGTGGCGAGAATTGTCTCTGAACTACGTCCATACATAGGTTCGCGAGCACGAAAATCGTACCACCCACATTGGGAACAGGTGGTTCTGAGACTCAACCCTAAGGAAGAAGCCCAGATTGATCTTGTAGTGGTTCGTGGTAAGAGAATCTATCTCTCAAGACGCGATAGACCAATGCCCCCAAACCCTTCTTCTTTCTCGATGCTTCTTCGAAAACATTTGATGAACGGACGGTTTGTTGATGTAAGGCAACACGGTTTTGACCGTATCATTACTCTTGATTTTGAGACAAGAGATGGACTTCGAAGTCTAGTAATTGAGATGTTTCGCGATGGAAATGTATTGCTTCTTGATTCAGAAGGAGTCATTATTCAACCGCTTACTAACGTGAAATATGCTAAGCGAGTTTTGAAGCGTGGTGAAATCTATGAGTTTCCTCCAGCACAAATTGACCCAAGAACTCTGACCGCAAAAGAATTGACGCCGTTATTAGCAGAAAGTGATGCGGATATTGTCAGAACATTAGCAAGCAGGGCAAATTTGGCTGGCGCTTATGCGGAAGCAATTTGTGAAATTGCTGAAATTTCTGTTGACAGAATGGCTGTTGACATAGAAGATGATGAAATTGCAGACCTAATCAACGGCCTACATTCACTAACACAAAAATTAGACCGCGGTGCCGGCGGATTGGTGATTTTGGCGCCAGCGGCGAAAGCACCTTTGCAGGAATCAGGAAACAATCCACTAGCGCTTGACGCAGTCTTTGAAGAACACGCAAGAGAAGCCTTACCTTTCTTATTACCAGCAAATGAAAACGACTTCACCATTGAATTTCCAAATCTTGCAGCAGCAGTAGATGCTTGGAAAGGCGGCTGGGATGCAACAGCAATGGCAAGACGCCAACAAGAAAAAGCCGCAGAAATGATTGATGAGCGGCAACAACGCGATGAAGGGAGTTCACTTGAGCGCCGATTGGCTCAACAAGAACGAGCAATAATTGGTTTTGAAGCAAAAGGTGAATCCCAACAACAACTCGGCATTTCAATTCAGGATAATTGGGGTCATATTGATACCCTACTTTCTCAAACTTTGTCAGCAATTGAAGCAGAAGGTTGGGATAATATCCGCAGTAAAGTAAAGAGCATTGAATGGATAGAATCATTGGATCCAGCAAAGCGAACTATGAAGGCATATTTACCGGATGAAGATGACGAGCCAGCCCAAAGAATTGAGTTACATCTTGATGATACAGTGCACCAAAACGCACAGCGATATTTTGATGCTGGACGAAAACAAAAAGACAAGACAATTGGTGCTAAAAAAGCAATTGAAGAAACTCGCGCAAAAATTGCTAGTGGTGAAAAGAAGCGAGCAAAGGCTGACGCTGCCGGAAAACTTCAGGCAACCAAGAGAAGTAAGCAGTTGTGGATTGAAAGACACCGCTGGGCAGTAGTTGGGGAAGGCCATCTGATTCTGGGTGGCAAAGATGCCAAGGGAAACGATGCTGTGGTGAACAAATACCTGAAGCGAGAGGATTTGTATTTCCATGCTGATCTACATGGTGCACCATCCTGTGCACTCAAACTCAAAGAAGGGTTAGAGGAAGATCCACACCCTTTGCCGGGATTACCAGATGGAGTACCAGCACTACGTTTAACTCAAACATTTGAGACTGAAGAATTCTCTGAAAAGTGCATCAAAGAAGCCGCTGAACTGTCAGTAGTTTGGAGTCGCGGTTGGTCAAGTGGAGGGGCGGCGGCAACTGCGTTTTGGGTTGAGCCACCTCAAGTTAGCAAAACTGCTGAAACCGGTGAAGCACTTGGCCGAGGTGCATGGATTGTACGCGGGAAACGCAATTGGTTACGAGATTTAACCATGGAGATGACACTTGGAATGGCGGTTGTCAACGGAATTCCACTACCACTTGTTGGCGCTCATGATGCTGTCACAAAATGGTGTGAGCGCTGGGTAAGAATTGGCCCTGGTACTACCAAAAAAGAAGCGATGGCAAACAAGATTTCCAAAGCTACCGGCCTAGTTCAAGACGATGTGTTGGCCGCCTTACCACCTGGAAACGTAGAGGTCATAGAGGATAATGACCTCTTGAAATCTTGATTTTTAAGATACCGGCATTATTATTGCTCCCTTCTAACTAAGAATCACGAAAGGTGATGATGTGAGAAGTAACGCCCGTTCTGCTGTAATGATGATGATGGTTTTCTTGACCTCAATGATGAGTCCACTACTAATTGATAATGAACCTGTTGAAGCCCATGCAGATTCGCCAAGTTCGCCTGCCATTCAGGTGGAAATATTCCTAGCGAAAATATACTCAAAACAGGAATTGGATTTTGAGTGGGATGGTGTCGCAGAAGTGGTTGCGAACTACCAGATTTCCCAAGTTGGCCACCCCCCGCAAGTACGGGAAAGAACGGCTATCGTTGATTTTGATATGGATTCTGACAACTGGGACGACACTCATCAAGCATATGTCTATGACTCACACCATCCAGACGCCTATACAACACAGTACTATCGCGATTCATTCAACGAACTGAGTGACTATCCCTTAAGATATTCACATGCCGAATGCCATGCCCCATCGCCCATTGCAATCCAAATTACAAGTGCATTTGAGAACGATG